>VXPR01000462.1 GCA_009839405.1 Gammaproteobacteria bacterium | reverse complement strand
AACATGATTCTGTTGGGCTCTACTCTGCGTTCGCCCCCCCCGCTGCCGTAGCGCGCTCTCCGCTCGCGTGGCGGGCTCTGGCGGCGGTCCGTCCCCCCCGACAAGCTGTCAGTCTAATGCAATCCGAGGAGTTCCCATGCCCTGCATCCGACAACCACTCGGGCTCGGTGCGACCGTTGCGGTGGCTTTGCTGGTTCTCGTTGGCGGCTGCAACACCTACCTCGACGATGCCGCGAACCGCACGCCGGGCGAGGTGACCGATGATGTGGCCATCCACACGATCCTCAAGACCCGCCTCTTGCGCGACCCCGACGTAGGCGGAATGCGCGTCAATGTGGAGGTGGAGAAGGGAGTGGTTCGCCTCTACGGCTATGTCATGTCGGAAGCGGCACGGGACCGCGCGCAAACCCTGGCGGCACAGATACGCGGCGTGCAGCGGGTCGAGAATCGCCTGCAAGTCAAACCTTGAGAAAATAGTTTCATTTTACGTATCAACAACTTGATATTTCGTGAAATTTAGTTGCACCGTGCCCGTTTTTTGGCGCTAGTCGGGACCTTCACTTCCCAACCAATCCCGGGCCGCCAGGAATCCCATCAGCGCCGCCTCTGGCGAACCCTCCTCCGGCCGGTGGTCATGCACCCAGGCCGCTCGAGGTGGCAGCGATGCCAGCACCGATTCCACCCGGCGCCCCGATTGCAGGCCATAGCGCGTGCCTCGGTCCAGCGCCAGGTTGAACTCTGCGTAACGCCCTCGTCGGATGAGCTGCCAACGCTCCTCGCGCTCGCCCCAGGGCGTGTCGAGCCGACGCCGCAAGATCGGCAGATAGGCATCGGCAAACGCGTTGCCGATGGCCTTGGCAAGCGCAAAGCTGGCCTCGAATCCGCCCTCGCGCCAGTCGTCGAAGAAGAGGCCGCCGACGCCGCGCGTTTCGCCACGGTGCGGCAGGTAGAAATACTCGTCGCACGCTTGCTTCATCGCCTCGTAGTGCTCGCCTGCAGCATTGCGCGCCACCCGGTGCCAATGGCACACATCCGCAAGGAAGGGGTAACAGGGCGTCAGGTCGAACCCGCCGCCGAAGTGCCAGTGCGACCCTTTTGTTGAAGCATCGCCTGTGTCAACAAGGAAGAAGCGCAGGTTCATGTGGGCGGTGGGCGCGTACGGGGTGAGCGGATGCACGATGACCGAAACCGCGGTCGCCTGAAACGGCCGTCCCGCCAGATGTGGGTTGCGTTCCGTGGCAGCCGGCGGCAGGGAGGCGCCAACGCTGTGGGTGAACTGCACGGCTGCCTTCTCCAGGCGTTCGCCGCCTTGCAGGACTCGCGGTCGGGACATCCCGCCGCCCGGGAGCGCTAGCTCTTCGCCGACGAACTTCGCGGCGCCGTCAATGGCCTCTAGGTCGCGAACGAGCCCGGTCTGCAAGCCTTGGAGGAAGGCGCGCACGGGCGCGATGTCCAGTGGGGCAGGGCGCAGGCTCATACCACCCGCGCCGCCCGGAGCTCGTCGATGGCGGCGTCGTCATAGCCGAGCTCGGCAAGGAGCTCGCGTGTGTGCTCGCCAAGGGTCGGTGCCCGCAGGCGAATCGGTGTGTCCGCCTTGCCGAAGTCCACCGGCATCCGCCCGACCGGCGCCGGCTTCGGCAGCCCCGGATAGTCGGTCGGAACGAGAAAGCCGCGATCGACGATCTGTTCGTTCGCAAGTGCCTCGGCAGGAGAGAGGACTTCCCCGCACGGAATGCGCGCCTGTTCCAGTTCTGCCACAACCTGCGCGGTGGGGCGCGTCGCGCACCATTGACTCATGCGGGCGCTGATGTCGGCGGCGTTGTCGCCACGGGTCTCGTCCGTGGCATAGCGCGCATCGGTGAGCCAATATTCCTCGCCCATCAGCCGCGCCCAGCGCTCGAACAGGGGATTGCCCACGATCTGCACCAGAATCCAGCCATCGGCGGTCGCGAATGCGTCGGACGGAGCCGAGGTTTGGCCGCGATTGCCGCTGGCGACCCGGCCCTTGCCGAGCAGCGCCTCCTCGATCAGCGTGCCGTTGGCGATGGTGAGCGCAGAGGCGAGCAGGCAGCCCTCCACCTGCTGGCCTTCGCCGGTGTTGGCGCGGTGAATCAGGGCGGCAAGGGTGGCGAAGGCGTTGAGCGTGCCGGTCGTGTAGTCCACATAGGGGAAGTAGTTCTTCATCGGCTCGTCAGCGTGGCCGGTGAGATGCATGTTGCCCGACATGGCTTGCGCCACGCCGTCGAAGCCGACGCGGGTGCCATAGGGCCCACCGGAGCCAAACGCGGTGCTGGTGGTGAGGATGATGTCCGGCTTGATCTCGGTGAGTGAGGCGTAGTCGAGCCCCATGGAGGCAAGGGTATCCGGCGGCAAGTTGGCGATCACGACATCGGCGGTCGCCACCAGCCTCTTAAGCACCTCCGCACCCTCGGGCTTGCGCGGATTGAGGGTGAAGCCGCGCTTGTTGCGGTTCAGCGCCAGAAAGCCGGCGCCCTGTTCGTCCTCGGTGACGGGGGAGGTGTAGCGATCCTCGCTCCCGGCGACCTTCTCGATGCGAATGACATCCGCCCCCAAGTCGCCAAGCAGCGCACCACAGAACGGCCCGGCGATGTAACGCCCGAAATCCAGCACCCGCGTCCCCGCCAGAATGGACATAACCCAACCTCCCCAAGGAAAGCGGCGCATTATGCCCCCTTGGGGGCGAGGGCATCTTGCCCTCGCACGCACCGACAGGTGCGCAAAATGACCGGCCCAAAGGAGGAGAACGCGCCTTGCGGGGTGCGGGAGGGCAAGATGCCCTCCCCGGGAGACCCTCCCTTACAATCGCGGCATGGACGATGCAAGAAGTGCGGTGGAGCGAGCCGCGGAACTCGTAGGGCAGGGCGCACGGCACCTCACGGAGGTTGACCCCGACACCGTGCAGATGGAGGTCTTCGATCTTGCCTTGTCCCATGCGGAACTGATCGGCGCTCAGGAGTTTCTGCGCTACGCCGGGTTGGCTGCGCCCCCGGCCGAAGCGGCTTTCAAGCGCGGACTCGCCGAGCTTTTCTGTGCTGATGCCGTTAACGGCCTGCACCAGCGGCTGCGAGCCCGTCCGGCGGCCTTTGGCCTGACAGCGGCAACTCTCGGCGACGGGCACCTCGACTTCACCGCGCGGGCACTGGACCCTGCTGCGCTAGTGCAGCTCGGCGAGGTGGTGCGGGAACGCCAAGGGCGGCTGCCGACCGACAATCTCGACAACGAGAAGGCCATCATGCGCGACACGTTCCGCCAGTTCGCGGACGAACGGGTGGCGCCGTTGGCGGAGGCCATCCACCGCCAGGATTTGACCATTCCGGACAGCATAATCAACGGCTTGCGAGAGCTTGGCTGCTTCGGCCTATCGGTGCCGGAACGCTACGGCGGCCTCAAGCCAGACGATCACGAAGACAGTCTCGGCATGGTGGTGGTTACCGAAGAGCTGTCGCGCGGATCGCTCGGCGCCGCTGGCAGCCTGATCACCCGCCCGGAGATCATGGCGCGGGCGTTGCTGGAGGGCGGCACCGAGGCACAACGGTCGCGTTGGTTGCCGGGTCTTGCCGCCGGCGATCCACTCTGCGCGATTTCGGTTACGGAACCCGGCACCGGGTCGGATGTCGCCTCGGTCGCGCTTCGTGCCACTCGGGCCGAAGACGGCTGGCGCCTGAACGGCAGCAAGACGTGGTGTACGTTCGCCGGCATGGCCGGCGCAATCCTCGTGCTGGCGCGCACCGACCCCGAGGTCCGCCCACAACATCGCGGCCTGTCGCTGTTCGTCGTCGAGAAGCCCAGCACCGACGGCCACGATTTCAACGTCGAGAGCGGCGGCGGCCGCATGACCGGCCGCGCCATTCCCACCATCGGCTATCGCGGCATGCACTCGTTCGAGATGGCCTATGACGATTTCCTCGTGCCCGACGACGCGCTTGTCGGCGAGGAGGGTGGCCGGGGCAAGGGGTTCTACTACACCATGCGCGGCTTCTCCGGCGGCCGCCTGCAAACCGCCGCCCGCGCCTCGGGTCTCATGCGCGCCGCCTTCGAGAAGGCACTGACCTACGCAGAAGACCGAGAGGTATTCGACCGACCGGTGGCTTCCTACCCGCTCACGTTGCAGAAACTCGCCCGCATGGCCGCGAACATCGTCGCCTGCCAGCAGTTCACCTACGCCGCCGCCCGCGCCATGGACGCTGGCGATGGCCAACTCGAAGCAAGTCTCGTAAAGCTCCTCTCTTGTCGAGCCGCCGAATGGCTGACCCGAGAAGCCCTGCAAATCCACGGCGGCATGGGCTACGCCGAAGAATCCGACGTGAGCCGCTACTTCGCGGATGCCCGAGTGCTGTCGATCTTCGAGGGCGCAGAGGAGACGCTGGCGCTGAAGGTGGTGGGCCGGAGTCTTCTTGGTGGATGACGCCCGCAGGCATCAGCGAGACCTCGGTGGGCAGCCGCAGGTTCGACGGCACGGCCATAGGTACGCATAATAAATATTATGTTAAATTACGCCAAAAGGCACCCTTGTGAGTTCCCCGATCCCGCCGAGGACGCCGGGCCGCCCGCTACGGCTAGCGCAACGTCAGGCGGGCGTTTACTTGACCCGGCTCGTCGGCGTCAATGCTGACGTTGACGACGCGGATGCCGTGTTGGGTTTCGAGGGCCTCCATCCAGGCGATAACGGAGGCGAAGGGGCGGGATTCGATATGGACGACGAATCCGTCGCCGTCTGGCTGGATGCGGCGCAAGGGCAGGTCGAACTCGCCGGCGGAGCGATTGATCGTGGAGAGCTGGGCTTGGGGAGCGCCGTCGCCGGCGTCTCGGCGGGCTTCGGCCAATGCGCGGTTGGCAGTCATCCAGCCAAGGGATGCGCCCTCTCGTTGCAGGCGGCCGATGGCACCCGCGCGATAGTCGAGGGTCGGTTGAATGGCCGC
Organism: Gammaproteobacteria bacterium; assembly: GCA_009839405.1. GTDB lineage: Bacteria > Pseudomonadota > Gammaproteobacteria > Pseudomonadales > Azotimanducaceae > VXYL01. The sequence goes on along the minus strand of VXPR01000462.1, from coordinate 7,479 downwards.
GAGCCAAAGCACGGCTGCGCCGATCAAGATGCTGCCGGCCTTTAGCAGCACCCGTTCGCGACGTTCGAGCGCCTCGTAGCGACGTCGCAGCGACGATGCGTTCCATGCCTGCATGACTTGGGCGATGTCCGGCAACGAGGCCATCAGGAATCCGCTCCCACTCGGAGCCGCGCGCGCACGCGCCCGTCCTCCTGCTCCGCCGAGGCAATGGTGAACTGCACGCCCTTGTCGGTAAGGTCCTGTTCCAGACGGTCCAGCGCGTCGTAGCTCGGCACGATGACATCGGCGGCAAGCCCCCTGCCGTCGGCATAGGACAACGTGCGTAGCTCGTAATCGCCCACTGATGAAGTGAGACCCGCACCGAGATGGCCGATGAGTGCCCTGCCCCCCGGCCCGCCTTGCGGCGAGCCGCCAAGCTGGCTGCGCATCCGATTTGCCGGATTTCCCACCACCTGCTCAACGCCATAGATGTCGCGGTAGAGGGCCGCCGCCTGCTCGCGCAATGCGGTCGCTTGCCGGTTCGCCCACCAGCCCTCAGTCGCCATCGCCGACAGCCAAACCAAGAGTCCCGCTGCCGCCAGCGCGGCCAACGACTTCCAACGTGGCAAATTCGCCCAAGTGCTCCGCCGGGGCGCAAACTCCCCTTGCAGCAGGTTCACGGCGTCGCTGCCGGCCGCGAACGAATCGGCCAGGAAGTCGAGGGCGGGAAGGTCGCGCCGCTCGCGCTCGCCCAAGGCCAGCGCGCCGAGTTCCACCGCGCGCACGGCTCCGTTCACTTCAAGGAGCGACGGGGGTGTGCCTCCGTCCGCTCGCTCGCAAAGCCCTTCAAGCACCACCGGCAGCATCGCCGCGTCGACGCCGGCTAGGCGGTCGCAGCAACGCACCAATGCCCGCTCGCCTTCGTGCAAGACGGCGATGGCCTGCGGCGCCGACGGCAGCGCCATCGCGTCGGCGGTGAGAAACCGGGGCGCGAGGCCGTGTGCCGCAAGCGTTTCGAGCCATCCAGTCAAGGCCGAGCGCGGCACCGCCAGGCACATCACGTCTGCACCCCGCACAAGCGCGTCCGTGGCGACGTGCATGGACTCGATGTCCTCGGTCAGGTGCTCCTCGACGGCGAATGGCGTAGCACGACGCATTTCCGCTGTCGAGCGTCCGGGGATGGCGATCGGCAGCGCCAGCACCTGATCCGCCGGCACCAACGCCACCAGCCTCGTGTCCCCTGCCCTCCCGTCCGTGCCTTGTTCAAGCGCTTGCAGCGCCGAGGCGAGGCCGTGCAGAGACTCGCCTGATGCGACAGTCTCACCGCGGTCGCCACGAACCAGCCACGGCGCTGGCGCGTTCTCCATTGCATCGTTGGCGGCACATTGCTCCGTTTCATCCGCTTGGAATTGCGGCAGCCGCACGAAAGCGGTGGCCATCAGGGGCCTTGTTCCACTTGGCGAGGCGGCGAGTCCTCGCGCCGACGGATCACCCGCAACTCGCCTGTGGTGGGGTCGCGGTGGAGGGTGGAGACGATCTCGCTAACCCTGCCTAGGATGTCCGCCCGCACATGCACCTCGAAAAACTCACTCGCGACGGCCAGCGTGCCGACGCTTGCTCCGTAGGCGGGGTGGTCCGCCGTGAAGGTCTCCACGCTGTCGAACTCGCGCTCCGATTCTACCAACGCCCGCACTTCCGCCGGCACTAGGTTGGGCGCGAGGGACGCCAGCACTTCCTCCCCGGCGGTGTTGACGTTCACTGCCAGTTGGCCCCGTGGCAGGGCCGTGATGTGAGGATGCAGCCGGCGCCAATCCTCGGCAGCAAGCGGGGTGGCAAGCAGAATCTCAGAGGCATCCGCAGCCGGCGCGTTGGCAGCCCGATGGGGCTCGTCCGCCAGCAGGTGCTCGCCGTCTTCGGCGCCGAACTCGTGCAGTTCGGCATCGTCATCCACCCAGTCGAGCCAGGCGTCGGCCAGCACCGGATCGAGATCAAACCCTTCGAGCAGGCGACGCAGCCGCACGAGGTTCTCCGCACTGTCTGCGCCCGCCAGCGCGTTGAGGTTGAAGCGACCGCCTAGGTCACTGATTGTCACCACCACTTCGCCGTCCGTGAACCTGAGCGTGTGCGGCGCCGGGCCTGCCTTGCCGGCGCCTCTCGATGCCCCCGCTTGTGGATGGGCCCACGGCTCAAGCAGCGTGTCGATGGTTCGCGTTTCCTCATCCTCCCAATCGGCAAACAGGGCCAGACGGGCGTATTCCTCGCCGGCGAGGGCGTAGTGTCGGGCCTGACCGCCGTGCAGGAAATGGCGGGTGTGCGCCACCGCCAGTTGGTGCTGGGTGATCATCCGCCACGCGAGCGCCGCCACCAGCGCCACGATCAGCAGCACGCTGACGAGGGCCACGCCGCGAGCCTCAGAAATCGTCATCGTCCGGGTCCGCGTCTGGGTCGTCCGGGGGCGGCAGGTCATCGAGCTCGGCGTCGTCGAGTGGGTCTCTGCTCTGGTCTTCGACAAAATCCATGCCCTGCGGTGTCGTCCACAGGCGCATCAGGTCAAGCTCGTCGGTTGTCATCCGCAGGCGCACTCCAGCCAGCCGCAACTCCTCCGCGTCCTGATCGTCCGGGTCGCTGGTCTCGGCCGGTGGCCAGACGTCATGCTCTTCGCCGGCCGAGTCCACAGCCGTGAACACCACATCGGAAACGCCGGCCAGCAGCAGCTGACGGCTCGCCTCAGAGCCAGGTGCCCGGTCTAGCACGCGCCAGAACAGGCGGTGCAGCTCCGTGCCATCCCACGCATAGGCCACCCGCTGCAAGTCCGAGCGCTGCTCGCCGAGCGGATTGCGCCAGCCCAGGCGCGTGAATTCCAAGAGCCGTTCGCCGCCGATGACCACCGGGCTACCAGCGTCGCCAAACACGTCCCGTACCGGACGATGGGCGAGCTGCTCGATATCTCGTCGCATGATCTCGAGCGCCCGTTGGGCATCCGTAAGCAGGCCTCCGCGCTCCACGGCATGGCCGCCGAAGTCCGTCATCTGCCGGAGGATTTGCGTTGCCAGCACGCCAATCACCGCGAACACGGCGAGCGCAACCAACACCTCCATCAGGGTGAAGCCGCCCTGGCGCCGGCGCGGCATCAGTGCTCGCCCACGAACGCCACGAGGGTGTCCACGGCGCCGCTCGCCACGCCTCCGGCGCCGCCCCTCTCGACCGCGCGAACTTCCACGGTAACCTGCCAAAGGCCCTCGTGGGCCGTGGCGCGCAGCGTCGTTTCGACGCGCCAACTGCCCTCCCCCACATCCACACGCGCCGAGCGACCGCCGGCGCGCAGCGCGGTTTCGCGGTCCAGTCGAATCCGCGCCACCTCGTTCTCCGCCACCCAGCGGGCCAGGGTGCGCTGCTCGAGGCCGTGCAGTTGCGCGAGCGTGTCGCCGCCGCGGGCGAAGACGGTGACCGACACCACGGCGAGCACCGTCAGAGCCACAAGGAGCTCGACCAGACTGAAGCCGCGTCTTGCCGGCCTACGGGAACGCCTTGCCAGGCGCAACGAAGGGATGGCGCCGGCCCTCCACAGGACACTCGGCATGCTCATGGGTCTGCCGTGGCGGCGACTTCGCCAGCCGGGCGCACTAGGGTTCTGCCGATGCCGTCCGTGGTCACGTTCCATGCGACGTCTTGTCCTGCTGCGTCCGCAGACACCAGCACGGTGAACGGCGTGGTCTCGCCATTGGGGAAGATGGCAACCTGCGGGCCGTTGGGCGCGGACCGCCCTGCCCTGCCTTCGATGCGCAAGGTCACTTCCGCGCGGTGGAAGCGAAACTCCGGCTCCGCCGCCTCTTCCCACCTGCCCTGTGCGTCATGGCGGACAAAGCCGTACTCCTGGTCGTCCACTGTGAGCCCCCACACCTCGTTGCGCCGCACCGACTCGCCGCGCGCGAGTTCCACCGCCAGTGCCAGCCGCTCTGCCTCGGCCTGCACCCGCCGCTGGCCGGCACTGTCGACGAAGTTCACCACGACGACCCCGGCGAGAATGGCGACGATGGTCACAACCACTAGGATTTCGACCAGCGTAAAGGCGCGCCCCGACGGGCGCGTTGGCAGTTGCTTCGCAACTGCGGGCCATATCCACCTTGGGGGTTTTCGAACCGTCGAGGACGCTGAGTCACTGACGCGGAAGGAACATCGATGGGCCGTAGGGGACGGGCTTGTCTCGTCCCGCGCCGAGTCCGCGACAAACGTCCAAGACAAGGCGGGACAAGCCCGTCCCCTACGAAGAAAGCGGCCAAGGACCATAGGGTTGCACGTTTTTTCCGTACGTGGGTCAAATGTCCGCATAGGCGATGTCTTCGCCCAGCTCTGCGCCGCCCTCTTGGCCGTCGGCGCCCATCGACTTGAGTTCGAACCCGCGCCCAGTGCTGATATAGAGATACTCGTTGTCCCATTGGTCGAGGGGCAGGCGGCGCAGATATGGGTCCGGGCCCCAGCGCTTTGGCTCCGGATAGCCAGCCGGCTTCTCCACCAGAGCTCTAAGCCCCTGATCCGTGGATGGATACATGCCGTTGTCGGCACGATAGAGATCGAGCGCGGTGGCAATGGCGCGCAGGTCATTCTCCACGGCTACCCGACGTGCCTGATCGCTGCGGCCGGCGATGTTCGGCACCACCAGCGCCACCAGAATTCCGACGATCACCACCACGATCATGATCTCGATCAAGGTGAAGCCGCGCTGACGCGACAGCGCACTGCCGACGCGACGCCGAAGCGCAAGTCGGAGGATGGGAACGTGGTTCCGTTGCATTGGATTCACACCACCAGTTGGTTCATGTTGAGAATCGGCACCAGCACTGCCAGCACGATCAACAGCACCAGTGCCGCCATCACGAGCAGCATCAGCGGCTGGAACACCTGCACCAAGGCGGTGACAAGGCGCTCCAGCTCCTGCTGCTGATGCTCAGCCACCTTGGCCAGCATGGCGTCGAGTTCGCCGCTTGCCTCGCCGCTCGCCACCATGTGCAGGAACATGGGTGGAAAGTAGCCACAGGCTTCCAGTCCCGCACGCAGGCTGCCGCCTTCCCGCACCTTTTGCGTAGCTTCTTCCAAGCGTCCCTTGAGCCATTCGTTCTCCACCACTTCCGTGGCGATGCGCATGGCGTCCACGAGAGGCACGCCGCTTGAGGTCAGCACCGCCAGGGTATTGGCAAAGCGGCTCGCGGTGCCTCCGCGCACGATTCTGCCGATGATGGGCAGCCCGAGCTTGCGCCGGTCCCAGGCGAGCCTCGCCGACGGCCGTGCCAGTGCCTGCCGAGTCAGCACGACGGCCACAACAAGCGCCAAGGCCACGGCCCAGTAGTGCACCCGGGCGAAATCGCTGGCGGCGATCAGCAGGGAAGTCAGGAGCGGCAGTTCGCTGCCCGTGTTCTCGAACACGGCAACGATGTCGGGCACGACGTAGACCAGCAAGCCAGCCACGATCAAGAGCGAAATCACCACCAAGATCGCGGGATAAAACAACGCCATCTGCACGTTGCGCACGGACTCAAAGCGCTTCTCCGTGTAGCGGGCAAGGTTGTCGAGCACGGCATCGAGGTAGCCGGACTGCTCGCCGGCTGCCACCGTAGACCGATACATCGACGAGAACGTCGCGGGATACTGAGCGAGGCCCGTCGCCAGCGAATGCCCTTCCAGCACGCGACTGCGCACATTCATGACCAGTGCCCCGATACGTCGTTTTTCCGACTGTTGGGCGAGTGCCGCGAGTGCCTCCTCCACCGGCAACCCCGCCCCCAGCAGCGTCGCCAACTGCCGCGTGAAGAGCGCAAGATCGAGGGGCGACATGCCGCCGCCAAAGCGGCTGCGCAAGTCAGCAAGTCGGCCAGCGACGCCAGCGCCGGCGCGCGTGCGAGCGCTGCTCGCGACCACGGAGAGCGGGGCAAGCCCCTGATCGCGCAGCATTTGCCGAATCTGGCGACCGCTATCGCCCTCCAACATGCCGCGCCGGCGCTTGCCGCGTGCATCGAGCGCAGTGTATTCGAACGCGGCCATCGGCCTTCTCGCCTTTCGCTGAGGCTAGGGCTTAGGCGCGCCCGTCGGCACGACGCTCGGTGAAGGAGTCTATGTCCGTCAAGGCGACGCGCACGAGCTCGTTCACCGAGGTGATGCCGGCGAGCACCTTGCGCCGACCGTCATCGACGATGCCGGGGCTTGATTGCCGCACATGCCGCGTGAGCTCCTGCTCAGAGGCGCGGTCGTGAATCAGTTCGCGCAGTCCGTCGTCAACCGTCACGAGTTCGTAGATGCCCGTTCGCCCCCGATAGCCAGACTGGCCGCACTCCTCGCATCCCCCCGGTGCCCAAACGCTGGCGGAGGCGTCGTGCAGGCCGAGCACGCGGCGATCGAGCGGTCCGGGCTCGCTCTCAACCTTGCAGGCCGGGCACAGCACTCGCACCAGACGTTGCGCCAGCATTCCGACCATGCTGGAGGCCAGCAGAAACGGCTCCACGCCCATGTCCACGAGGCGGGTCACCGAACCCACCGCCGTGTTGGTATGAACCGTGGACATCACCAAGTGGCCGGTGAGGCTTGCCTGCACGGCGGTCTCGGCGGTTTCGAGATCACGGATCTCACCCACCATCACCACGTCCGGGTCCTGGCGGAGAATGGCGCGCAGGCCCCGCGCGAACGTCATGTCCGCCTTGTCGTTCACCTGGGTCTGACCGATGCCGGCGATGTTGTATTCGATGGGGTTTTCGATCGTGAGGATGTTGGACGAGTCGGTGTTGAGTTCACCAAGCGAGGCGTAGAGCGTGGTCGTCTTGCCAGAGCCAGTGGGGCCGGTGACGAGGAAGATGCCGTGCGGGCGAGCGATCACGTCGCGTACGCGCCGCAGCGTCTCGTCGTCCATGCCGAGGCCCGGCAGTTCCAGGGCGCCGGCTTGCTTGTCGAGCAGCCGCATGACGACGCGCTCGCCGTTGCCCGTGGGGAGCGTGGAAACTCGCACATCCACCTCGCGTCCGCCGATGCGCAGCGGAATGCGACCGTCTTGAGGAATGCGCTTCTCGGCGATGTCAAGCTTGGCCATCACCTTGATGCGCGACACCAGAAGCGGCGCCAAGGCGCGATTCGGGCACAGGACCTCGCGCATCACGCCATCGACACGGAAGCGCACTTGCAGGAAGCGCTCGAACGTCTCGATGTGAACGTCCGACGCACCCTCCCGAATCGCTTCGGCGAGAAGTGCGTTGATGAGTCGGATGATGGGAGCGTCGTCCTGCTGCTCGAGCAGGTCTTCGGTTTCTCGCACGGAGTCGGCGAGGCTGGCGAGGTCGAGGTCGTCGCCGATGTCCTCCATCATCTGCCGCGTGGCACCGTCGCTGGCATAGCCGGCGGTGAGGATTTCCTCGAATGCCGAGTCTCCGACGATGCTGAGACTGTCTGATATACAAATCTACGCCCCCACGAGCCCAAGAGGAAGGGTCGAAGTTGGCGAGATGGGGATAAATAAAAACT
>VXPR01000518.1 GCA_009839405.1 Gammaproteobacteria bacterium | reverse complement strand
CAGGGAAGGCAGAATGCCTTCCCTCCGAGAACCGTCCCATCGCCAAGTCCGACAGGCTGCTAGGTCGCGTGGATCAGGGGCAGTTCCCGTTCGTCGTCCAGCACGTCGCCGATCTTCAATGAGTTGAAGTAGGTCTCGGAAAGCACGTTGCGCTTGCCGTTGAAGCGGGCGCCCTGGGGCATGTAGGCGCAGGTCATTGCGCGGCGGTAGCCGAGCGTCATGTTGGGGCCAGCGCCGTGGGCGATCATGCCGTCGATGTAGATGGCATCGCCCGCGGCGGCCGGCACGGGAACCGGTTCGATCGAGGCGAGCTCTGGATAGCGCGCCACCAGTTCGCCCATGTTCTCGCCGATGGGTGCCTGCCGGTAGTCTGTGAAGCCCTGCGAACTCGGCAGGAAGTAGAGGCAGCCGTTTTCGAGGGTGGCGTCGTCCAGCGCCACCCAGATGGAGATGGCGTTGCGGCTGTCGAAGGACCAGAAGGGCACGTCGCGGTGAAACGCCGTGGCGTTCGCCAGCGGTTCCTTGATCAGCGCCTGATCGTGCCAGATATGGATGCCGTCGGTGCCGGCGAGGGAAGCGGCCAAGCGGCCGAGGTTCGCATCATGCATCAAGTCGCGAACCGCTCTGGAGGATCGCGACAGCAGCATCATCTGCAGGAAGACGTTGGCATAGGCCGACTCTCGATGCCCTGCGGGGGTTCCGTCCAGCGTCTGCCCACGCCGATCCGCGGTGGCGCCGTCGACGGCATCGCGCCAGCGCTCGAGTTCGCCTTCGTCGAGGAACGCCGGCACGTGGAGGAAGCCCTCGCTCCGGTAACGCTCGATCTCCTGTTCGCTGAATCCCGCTCGCATGCGCCGATTATCGGTGTGGTGCCGGGCGTTTGCCACAATGTGCGTCGGCGATCGAGGCTTCGGTTCGGACGGCGCAGGTCCGCTCAAGGAAGGCGCTGGGAACTCGGCTGCCGGCGTCGTAGGCGCTCGGCGAATCGAAAGCTCACGACTTGACTGGTCGAGTTTCCCGGCCCCAGTGTGTGTGGATCTCCGTGCAACGGACCACACATTGGCGACCAACCTTGCGATCGATGACGAACTCTTGGCGAGGGCTCTGGAAATCGGAGGGGAGGAGTCCAAAGAGGCAACGGTGAACCGGGCGCTGCACGAGTTCGTTGCGCGAAGGGAGCAGCAGAGGATTCTTGGGCTCTTTGGCACGCTCGACTGGGACAGCGACTTCGATTACAAGCGCGAGCGCACCAGGTCGTGACCTTGTTCGTGGACACAAGCTCGCTGCGTCGGCGGGGTGGGTGTGGGTGTAACATGCCGGGCGGTTTGAAGAACGGTGAGGGACGGCCATGGCGGAGGCGGTGAAGATTGAGGCCAGCGGTGCCGACTGGGAGGTATCTCGCCTGGCAACTTCGCTTGGGGCAGAGGTGCGTGGGGTCGATCTCGGCCAAGCGCAAGGCGGGCAGATCGAAGCGATTCGCGAGCTGCTCCTCGAACACCTCGTGCTGTTCTTCCCGGAGCAGCATCTCTCGGTGGAAGATCATGTCGCCTTTGGCCGCCATTTCGGCGTGCTGGAGGGGCACCCGAACCTGAAGAACCCCTTCACCGACCACCCGGAGCTCTTTGAACTCGCGGCGAGCAAGGGCGGGGTGGCCGATGAATGGCATACAGACATCACGTTTCAGGACGAGCCGGCACTGATGTCGGTGCTGCAGATGCTGCGCTGTCCACCGACCGGCGGCGACACCATGTGGAGCAGCCTCCATGCCGCCTACGACGGGCTTTCCGAGCCGATGCAGGAGCTGTGCGAGGGGCTGACGGCGCTGCACGACGCCCATCCGCACGATCGCGCGGACAAAATGGCGATTCACCCGGTCGTGCGCGTGCACCCGGAGACGGGCCGGCGGGCGCTGTACGTCAACGAGCATTTCACCCGCCGCATCGTCGAGATGAACGCCGGCGAGTCCGAGGCGCTGCTCGGCTACCTCACGCGCTGGGTCACGAGCCCCCGCTTCACCGTTCGCTACCGCTGGAGCGAAGGCACCGTCGCAATGTGGGACAACCGCTGCACGCAACACTTCGTGCTCAATGACTTCGAGGGGGAACGCATCATCCAGCGCGTCACGGTGATGGGCGACAAGCCGGTCGGTGTGGCCGCGCCGCGATGGGCGCCTCATGTCCGCAAGGGCCGTGCGTCGGCCATGAGCCGCCACGACCGCCAGCTTCATCGGTTCCTTTCCAAGGCGCACGAAGCCTGAACTGCGGATGGGTCCCCTCGCCGGCATTCGGGTGCTCGAGGCCGCATTCCTGATCCAGGGGCCGCAAGCGGCCGCGCTGCTGCGCGACATGGGCGCCGATGTCATCAAGATCGAACTGCCGGGCATCGGCGATCCCTGCCGCTACATCCCGCTTTCCGCAGACGATGACCGCAGCGCCACGTTCGTGGCCTGCAACCGCGGCAAGCGCAGCCTTGCCTTGGACCTCCGGCAGAAAAAAGGCGCCGACGCATTCCGTCGCTTGGTCGTGGATGCCGACATCGTCATCAGCAACTTCACGCCCGGAACGCTCGATGGCTGGGGGCTTGGCTACGACGACCTCGCGGCCATCAATCCGCGCATCATCTGGGCTGCGGGAAGCACATTCGGGCCCGTTGGCCCCGATGCCGACCGGGGCGGGGCCGACCTCGCCGGGCAGGCGGCCGGGGGTCTCATCAGCACCACCGGTCGCGATGGCGACCTTCCGACACCGGTGGGTGCCTTCATCGCCGACCACATCGGCTCGCTCAACATGGTGGCCGGAGTGCTCGCGGCGTTGCACGAACGCGAACGCTCCGGCCACGGACAGCGCGTCGAAGTGTCGCTGCTAGGAGGCCAAATCTGGGCCCAAGCCACCGAATACACGCACTACTTTCTCTCCGGCAAGCAGCCCGGCCGCGCCAACCTCGGCCATCCCATCATTCACGGCATCTACGGCCTGTTCGAGACCAGCGACGGCTGGATCGGCATCGTCGGCATGCCGCCCGAAGCGCGCGACGCGTTCTTCCTAGCGGTGGATTGCCCCGAGTTGGCCATTGACGAGCGCCTCCAGAGCTATCGTCCGCCACCGCCCGAAGTGCTCGCCGAGGCCAAGGCACAACTGCGCACGGCCTTTCGGAAACGCACCACCGCCGAATGGAGCTCGGTCCTCAGGGAAGCCGGCGTGCGCTACGGCGAGGTTCGCGACTACCACGGCGCCGCGGCCGACGCCGGCGTTTGGGAAAACGGCTACCTCGCGGAGGCGACGGGCGACGACGGCACCCCCCGCAAGGTCGTCGGCAACCCCATCCGCATGGGTCGCACACCGCTGCAACCCGGCGCCACTGCGCCAGAAATCGGCGAGCACTCGCAGGAAGTGCTGCGCGAGGCGGGGTTCTCGGACGAGGAGATTGGGGAAATCCTCGGCCCGTGAGCTCGATTCCGGCAGTCTCCGCGGAAAGCACCGCGCACATGAGGGCTAGCGGCGCTGCAATCGCGCCACGCTTTCGGGAGGTATGCCGTACCGGATCGCGTTTCCCTCGTGGAGACCGTTGACTTCACCCTCGACGTAGCTTGCCACGTCGTTGTGTTCGCTTGCGGGGATGCCGGCAGACGCGGCCATTGCAAGTACGCGCTCTCGCCGGAAGGAGCCCCACTCGAGGACGCAATTGCGAACGGCTTGGCGTACGAAGTCGCGATGGGTGAGAGCCGCTTTGGGTGGCGTGTCCATCTGTGCACGGAGTGCGGTGTATTGGCGGGCGGTTGCGAGATAGCTCGTGAGATAGACCTGCTTCAGCAAGGCGATTTCGTTCAGTTCGTACACGCCGAGCAAGCCATCGACGTATTGCTGGTCATCCGTTGCAACGAACGAAAGCGGTGCCAGGCCAGCCTTCAGGAGTGGGACGTTGGCGGCAATGCGCGAGGTGCGCTTGTTCACGTCGGCGAATGGCTGGAGGTGCGGGAGGTGAACGAGCACGAAGAAGGACTGCTCGAATGGGTTGGCGATGGCCGCTGCTTTGGCGAGGAACGCGTCGAACTGCGCCGTTATTTCGAACTCGTCCTCGAGCGGCAGGTAGGCGGAGCGACCGATGCTGACGGGGAGGCGGCGTAGGCGGCCGCCCATGGCCGGGTCATACAGCAAGCCGTTGGCAAGTAGCGCGTGCAGGTCGAAGAGCGTTCGCCGGTCGATGTCGGCGTCTACAAGATGATCCACGACGTATTCGATGGCGTCCTTGTGATTCAGGATCATCAACGCCTCGGCGCGGTCCCTGCCGGAGGCTTCGTGCCCCGCCTCGATCAGCCGCTCGGTTTCCAGAATCTCGTATGTGTTGCCTTCCATGCGCGACGAAGCCCATGCAAGATCCACGAGGAGCCGGGTGAGGATACGTCTCGCGTAGGTGCCCGGCGGCAGGCTTTCCGGATACGCTCCCGCCGTGGTGAGCTGTGCCCGTTCAGCGTCGCTCAAGTACGCCGTCTCGCCAGGAACGTACGCTTCGAGGAACTCCCGGCGGTACCCGACCGGCACACGCTCGTAGTACGGCGCATCCAGATGGGCGCGGATTCGCGCGGTTCCCGCCAGGCTGTAGCGGGTGGCGCGTCCCTTGCCGACCACGGAGAGCGCGCCCCGCTCAACAAGGCCCCGGAGCGCTCTCCACACCGTCGCCTCGCTGTTGTCGGGGGCGACGCCGGCACGAATCTGCGCCCGGCTCGCGTCCGGGTTTGCGCGCAGGAACTCGATGATGGCGGTTTCCGACGACATGGTGAAACGATTCGTGAAACGATTAAAGTGTTGACGTGTCGGACAAAAGAGCTTGTTCGCCCCGTATCGTTGCACGAATTCTGCAACGATTCCAGCGAAACGAATAGCGGGATGAGACGAGCGGGCGTCGAGCAGCACTCTCCCAGATTGGCATCGCGCATCGGCTTTTGGTCGCGCTGGACCGTCAGGCCTTCGAACGCGCCCGACTAGCCGGTTGAAGGTCTCTTGGAGGAAGCCCTCGCTCCGGTAGCGCTCGACCTCCCGTTCGCTGAATCTGGTTCGCATCCGCCGACTATCGCGGCGGCGTCGGGCGTTTGCCACAAATATGCGTCGGCGCAAGTCCTGGGCGCTTGAGAACGCCCGGACAGGGAAGCTCTGATCCGCGCGATCCTCGCGAGCGATCCTCTTGGTGGCGCGCGTCATCACCCGGCCGATGGCCATGGGGCGGGCCCTAGCCCTGACTAGCGCACCGGCGCCATGCCCTTGGCGCGTAGCTCCGCCAGCGCTCCGTCGGTCTTGCGCAAGTGGTCGAGGCCCATGCCGCGCAGGATGTGGTCGGGCTTGGTGTACTGGATCTTCGTGTAGGTCGTGATTTCGACGCGATTGCCCCATGGGTCGAGGAAGTCCATGAAGCGGCCATCGAGGAAGGTCACGCCGAGTTCCTCGAGGCGCTGGCGGGCGAGTTCCTTGTCGTCGACGGCGATGCCGAAGTGGCGGCGTTCGTCCGGGCCTTGGCGGCGGCCTTTGGCGAAGTTGATGAACTGGTCGCCGAAGTACACGAACGCGGCGCTGTCGCTGCGGCGGGCGATCTCGAAATCCAGGAACGCGGAGTAGAAGTCGAGGGCGGCGTCGATGTCACCGACTTCCAGCGCGATGTGATTGATGCCTACCGCCTTGGCGCGACGCGGGGATGGTTTTCCCTCCATCAGGTCTCTCCGTTTGCTTCCTCTGTCGGTGGTGTTGACGCCACCTCACTCCTCAAAGCGGGGCAACTGCCGTCTTGGCACCAGCCATGTGTGGCCGAGTTGCTCGAACAGGGCGCCTTCGCGGGTGAGGCAGTGCTTGCGGACTTCGTTCAGCACCCGTGCGGCGGCGGTTTCGGTCCAGAACCATTCCTCGAGGCCCACGACATCAGTTGCCCGACCCGGTTGGGCGGTGACGGATTCGTTGTAGTACGCCTTCAGGTCCTCGGTTGCCATCTTCAGGGCCATGCCGACGGGCACACTCGGCACGGGATTCGGTGGCTCCTCGCCCATGGCGAAGGCAGCCACGAAGTCGATCACCGCGTCGGGAGCGAGGCCGGTGGAATTGGCTGTCGTGCGCCCGCGCTGTCGGACGGCTCCTTCGTACCAGTCGCGCAAGCCCGCCGCCTCGGCCCGAAACGCACTCAAGAGTTCGCTCTGACCGCTCAAGGCTTCGACGCTTGTGGCGAAGCTCACCGGGCACGCCAGCGGCACTTCAGGCGCCGATCCTTCCGGTTCGTCGTCGGGGAAGTCCTCCAGCACCGGCCCATGCGCACGTTCGAGCAAGTCGAGCGCCATCCGCAGCACGCGCTTCTGGAAGGCGGGATTGCCGGGCGCACCCACGGGACGCCCGAGCTCAAACGGCACCCACAGCGCCCGCGGCGGCTGAATGCGCTCGGTGTGGTCTCGAATCAGGCTGACTTGTGTGGTGGCGATGCCGGTCCGTTCCAGATAGTGCGCTAGCGCGCCAACGGCACGCGTGCAGGCGGGTCACACAGGCACCAGCAGGGCGGCATCGACGCCATCGGCGCGCATGTCTTGGGCGAGTTCCCCGGCACGGTGCTCGAGGCCGTCGAGCTTTCCGATTGCGCCCATGAAGGAGTAGTGGCGCGAGGCCACGCCGCCAATGTCTCGCGCCTGGGCCAGTTCGCGCAGCCGGTCGAGCGGCAGCACCACGTTCCAGTCGAGCTGAAAGCCGGTGCGGTCGAAGTTGGTCGAGACGTGGCTCATCACCAAGTCATCGGCTGGCGTGTCTGCGGGAATCACCCGATAGTCCGGGCTCCCCGGCGTGATGGGCAGATCGCCGCGCCGGTGCAGCCCCGCAGTGGAAACCAGTGCCACCTTGCGCTGCGCCACGGGCGGCCCGGTTACCCACGGCGTCGCGTCGAACGTCGGACACGGCATGTCCAGAAAGTGCTTCTGCAGGCGAGGCGACAGTCGTTCGAGTGCAACCATGTCCAGGCGCTCCTTGGTGGCAGAGCTGAGCGTCAAGCCAGCGTGGCGGCCAGCGTGTTGTCCAGTTCGTTGGCGCGGTTGAGGGCGGGGCGGTCCGCAAGGAGGGCGACATATCTCTCGAAGGCTGGACGTGGGGCGATGGTGTGCACCACGTTCATGCTCCAGTTGAGATTGGCGCCCACATAGACATCGGCGGCCGAAAACGCCTCTCCGGCGATGTGCGTCGAGGCTTCGAGGGTGTGTTCGAGGGTGTCGAGAACTCGGTCGAGGGTGCCGTAGCCGACCATGCCTTGCTGCTCGGCGGAGACTTCGACGCCCAGCATCTTGTTGACCGTGGCCGCCTCGAACGGACCGGCGCAGAAGAAGAGCCAACGGTAATAGGCGCCTCGGCTGGCCGGTGACGGGGCGAGGCCCGCATCGGGAAGGGCATCGGCCAGGTAGGCGCAGATGGCGGCGGCTTCGGTGACCACCACGTCGCCGTGCCGGATCGCCGGCACCTTGGCCATGGGATTGATGGCGCGGTAGTCCTCCGAGCGGATGCTGTCATCGAAGCTCAGTACCTCGACGTCGTACGCGGCGCCGGTCTCCTCGAGCATCCAGCGGGCGATCCGGCCCCGGGACATGGGGTTCGTGTAGAAAGTGATGTCAGCGGGCATGGATACCATCCGATTTGGCAATGGCGGAAGCGTAGCAAAGCCACTTGCTGATTGATGTAGGCTGACTTGCATCTTTTGGACGGAGCTGGACCAAGCCATGAGCGAACTGGCGAAAGCAACCACGGCAACCATCGTCCCGACGTTGCGCTATCAAGACGCGCACGGGGCGATCGAATGGCTGGAGCGCGCCTTCGGCTTCCGTCGACACTTCGTGGTGGAGGACGGCGAGGGCGGTGTGGCCCATGCTCAGCTTACCTTCGGCAACGGCATGATCATGCTGTCCTCTGCCCACGACGACGAGTTCGGCCAGATGCAACGGCCGCTTGCGTCCACGGACGCGCCGGTCTCGCAGAGCCCGTACATCATTGTCACCGACGTGGACGCGCACCACGCACGTGCGCTGGCTGCCGGCGCGGTGATCGTGATGGAACCGGAAGACAAGGACTACGGCGGTCGCGGCTACGGCTGCCGCGACCCGGAGGGCAACCTGTGGAGCTTCGGCAGCTACGACCCTTGGCAGGACGAAGCCGGCTAAAAGGGGGGGCAAAAAAGGGGGCAAGCCCAGCCTTCTTTGCGCGCACGTTTGCGTCTCTGGAGGGGCACTTGGGCCCTCCATACAGGGAGGTTCCTCGCATTTCGCGAAAAAGCGTTGGTTTGGGCACCGGGTTTACGGACGCTCTTTGGGTTCGAGGCCCAGTAGCTTGCGCACCGCGTCGGAGCGGTCGGTGGTGACGGCCACCTGTTTCGGCGTCAGGCCGTTAGCGTCCACGAGATCGGGGTCGGCGCCGCGTTCGAGCAGCCATCGCACCACGTCCGGGAAGTCGTCGCGCACTGCCATGTGCAGCAGGCTCGTCGGTTCGGCGTCGTACACGGGAAACAGCTCGTTGATCCGTCCGTCGAGTTCGGCTTCGAGCCGGCCCAAGAGCTTGAAGTGCGCGAGATGAAGTAGGTTGTAATCCGCGCCTCCGTCCATCAGCACTGCCGCCGTCGCGGCCACCCGCACGCCTTGTCCAACGCTCCACTGCAGCGGCGGACGGTCTCTGGCGAGCGCATTGGGATCGGCCCCGGCATCGAGCAGCAGCCGCGCCACGCCCGCGTTGTCGTGGTTGGCGGCGATGTGCAGGGGCCTGCCACCCGACGACCACGCGTAGCCCCCGAAACCCTCGATGTCCGCCCCGTTGTCGATCAGCAACCGCGCGATGGTCTGGTTGTCGGCGCGCAGCTCCGGCGTCCACTGCACCCACGGGTCCATGTTGCGGGTAAGGAATGTGGCGCCGGTGTCCGAATCTTCCGTGTAGTAGCGCACCTTGGCGAGCGCCGGATTGGCGTCCAGCATCGCCTTGACCGTCGGTAGATCGACGCGGTCGATCGCCATCAAGAGGGCGAGGCGCTCGGAGACCGTCTCCGCCGCGAACGACTCGTAATCTTCGCCACCATCGAGCGAGAATCCGGCGAGTACGACGTTGGTAAGCGCCGCCTTGAGCGCGACGCCATCCGTGCCGTAAGGCGGGTAGTACTCCGCCAGGAACGGCGTGATGGCAAGGTCGCGGAACGCCTCGCGGACGACGTGGGTGCGGTCGTGGCCGGCGCCGCGGATCTCGATATTGGAAACGAGTTCGAGCGGCTCGCTGTAAACGCCCGGGTCAAGATGGATGGTGTCGCCGTCGCTCGCCACATCGAGGGCCGCTTGAATCGTCTTGAGTTCTCGGTCCGCTCCGACGCGGTGGTCCCTGCCGATGTCGGCAATCGCGATGTCGTGAACGACATCGTCGTCTACCACAATCTCGGCGGCATTGGCTCGGTACCCCCTTGCCGACACACGGATGGCGTACCTTCCGGGTCGCACCGCGGCGGCGTAGCGGCCGGCCAAGTCCGTCATCACCACGTAGGTCACACCGTCCCGCCGCAACGCGACGTGCGCGTAATCGACGGGTTCGCGGGTCTCAAAGTTGACGACCGTGCCGGAGAGGCGGCGAATGGGTTCGTCGCCGCCGGTGTCGATGGCGGCCAAGGGCGCCACGTGGCTGTCGGGGTTGATGTCGCGGCGGAGCGCATCCGATTCGATCACCAGCGACTTGAGCCGTCCCGCGCCGGCATCGAACGGCGTCCCGGCGGCGGACTCGGTCCAGAACGCCATGGCGGTCAACCGCCCGCCCGGCCCGAGGTCCTTGATGATGTTTGGCTTCACCGCCAGCGTGCCGTTGACGTCGGCATGCACCGTGCGGTCGGTGCGCTGGCCGGCGGCGGCGACGAAGCTGCTCCCTTTCGACGCGGTGTACAACTGAAAGACATCCCCGCGCCGCACGAGGGTGATGCTCTCCGCCGTTCCGGTCACGTCGCGTTCGTCCACGTAGTAGGTCCAGTATCCCTGTCCGACGAGGGCGAAGGGCCGGTTGCCTGCCTGCGGCACGCCGCCGATGCCGTCGAACCCGATGATGAGATAGGCGCCCCCGAGCACCTGCCCGTGGTCGAACTGCAGATAGACGCCGAAGCGCTCGCCCGAACGGTTGGTGTGCGGCCGAAGCCGCGTGCTCGCGGGATCGAGGGTGATGCTCAGCGTGAAGTCGCCGGCGCCGATGGCCTCTACGATCTCGGGGTGGATGTCACTGTCGAGTTCCGGAAAGAAATCGGGCCACGTGTCGCTGTAGCCGGTCGGGCCCATGCTGTGGTCCGCGAAGTCCTGATACGGGTTGTCGCCGTTGACGATCTGGAAGCCGGTCTCGTGCAGCACGATGCTGTCCCGGCGAAACCCGGCCTTGATCGGCTCTCGGTCGTTCGCCCCCGTGAAAACAGCGCGGCCAGCCTCCGCAGGGCCGCACGCGAGAGCGAGGGACGCCGCCGCGGCGGCCATCGTTGCGTTGGCGGTCGAATGCATCGCGAGTCCAAGTGCTTTCGTCGACTGTCACACACTCGACGCCCCAACGCCAGCTGCATCGTCAAACGCCACCGGCTGCCGACTTGCGCCGATCGGCGCTTTGTTGGACGGCGCGCTAGGGAAGGCAGGGTGCCTTCTCTCCAAAGTCTCGGCCAAGTCCGACAGACGGCTAGCTTCGAGGTCTAGTCGTCGGGCCACGGGTTGTGCAGTTCCACCCCGAAATGCGAGAAGTCACCCGTGTTTCGAGTGACAACCGTCAACCTGCGCACGATGGCCGTCGCCGCGATCATGGCGTCTTCGCTCACCGTGTCCGACCTCCAGTGCATCAGACGTGCCCACTCGCGGAAGGCTGGTGCGTCCATCGGCAAGACGCTGTAGGAGGCAAGCACCTTTTTGAGCCAAGTCTCGATCTCCTCGGCCTTCGGCTTGTCCTGCTCGCGGGTTATCTCGATGCCTGCCTGTATTTCCCCGACCGTAACCGCAGAGACGTAAAGCTGGTCGGCTGGTACGCCTGCAATCCACTCCAAGACCGCGCCGTGAGGGCGGGGACGGCGCAGTTCCGAGACGACGTTGGTGTCAACGAGGTACACCTACTCCACAACCTGGGGTCTCCGGCGCGGCCGGGGCCGACGCGCCGGCGTGAGGTCCCCGGTTCGCGCTTCGGAGGCCAGGAGCAACTCCTTCAGGTTGGGCCTCGCCATCCGTTCCAGCCTCTGCCATTGCTCAATGGGAAGAAGCACGGCTGTCTCCACTCCTCGCTTGGTGACGACTTGGGGTCCCTCGGCCATGGCACATTCGAGAAGCTCGCTGAACCGCGCCTTCGCGTCTTGCACAGGCCATCTCTTGTCCATGATCCTCGCCTTCGATATGACTAGTCTTAAGACTAGATTATGCCATTTGGCCTCGACGCGGGAATCGGATCGGATTGCCCTATGCCACAATCCTCTCGTCCAACTGCGAAGCTGACATGCGACGGACAACGACCCTGCACCGATCACGCTTGCGGATGCGCAGCGCACCATCGCTCAGCAGCACGGCTTCGGCTCGTGGCGAGCGCGACACCGTAGCGAGGGCACGGTGGGTCCGGTAGCCACGCCACGCTTGCACATGCAGACCCTGTTTCGGTTCGACGATGCGGGGCTGATCGACGGCACACGGGAGCCGGACGCCGTCCACGGGCCCGTGTTCTGGATCGCCCGGGGCCGCAACGAGTGCGTTTGGGCGGTGCGACGCGACGTGCCAAAGCGCGTTCAGCGCGAACTTCAAAGACTGGCCGGGGATGAGCTACCGGTGGCCGACTTTCAGGCGCCTCCCGTCCATGCGCGACGATACCGCGCGCTGATCGGCGGGGAGGTGGCTGCAGGTCCGGCGTTCCACTTCCCCCACTCATTTCCCGAACCAACAGGTGTGGTGCTTGCGAACGACGTCGGCAGGCTCCTGCCGCACTTCCCCGACTGGCGAGCGGACGAAGTGGACGGTCGGACACCCATCGCAACCGTCGAGCGCGACGAACGCGCCATAGGTGTCTGCTGCTCGGCGAGGAAATCCCCACTTGCTGCGGAAGCTGGGTTGGAAACGGCGCCGGCATTCCGCGGTCACGGACTCGCTGCTCGCGTGACATCCGCATGGGCGCTCGCGGTGCGGTCGTCGGGCAGAATCCCCCTGTACAGCACGTCATGGGACAACGTCGCGTCGCTGGCGGTGGCCCGCAAACTCGGATTGACCATGTATGCGAGCGCCTGGAGCCTGAATGACGCGAAGAGTCGCCAACCGGTCGGCCAGCAGGGCTAGGAGCCTGCGGCGTAGAAAACGGCGCTTGCGCCGGAGTTGAGAAGCCCTCCCTTCCTGCGAGAAGCCCCCCCTCCGAAAAGCGAGGCGCTTTTCGACTCCCCCGCGAGGGGGGAGTGACAGGAAAGTGCGCGCCACCACCGTTGTTGGGGATGCGGGGCGCCAGTTCGCGCTGGCGCGAACTGCTGGCCTTCGTGCTCGCGTTCGCTCGCAGCTACGGCTAGC
>VXPR01000357.1 GCA_009839405.1 Gammaproteobacteria bacterium | reverse complement strand
CTCCGAGAAAAGCGAGGACGCTTTTCTCGACTCCCCCGCGAGGGGGGAGTGACAGAGGGGGCGCTCACCCTCCGGCTAGGAGCCAGCGCCGCTTTCTACGGTGCGCCTCCTAGCTCATTCAACCTTCGTCAACACCGTGGTGGCGCTAGCGCCGCCCATTGCCGGCAGCACCATTTCCGCCTTGATCCCACGATGGGGCTGCTGCTCGGTCACCCACATGCTCCCGGAGGAGCCGTCGTCGCCCTGCAAGTCGACTCGGTAGGTATCGAAGCTCCCCGCTGGGGTTTCGACCGTCTCCGTGCCGACGAGGGAGAGGTTGAGGAGCTGCGTGTTCCCCATCCCCGGCTGGAACGTTCGGACTTGGGTTTGAAACCCCTCCGCAAGGGGCATGGCGGCGAGCGCGGTCTCGAGATGGCC
This sequence comes from Gammaproteobacteria bacterium, assembly GCA_009839405.1. Lineage (GTDB taxonomy): Bacteria > Pseudomonadota > Gammaproteobacteria > Pseudomonadales > Azotimanducaceae > VXYL01. The sequence goes on along the minus strand of VXPR01000357.1, from coordinate 12,316 downwards.
GACGACCGGCCCGTCCACGGGCACCTCGAAGGGCGTGGATGTGCCGGACATCAGCATCTCGCCGGTTATGGCACCTTCAGCGAAATAGATTGTCGCGGTCATGGGTCCTTGTTGAATGGTGCGCAGCACCGGCGTCAAGTCGCTCACCCGCAGCAACACGGTGTCCGTGGCAATGCCCATCGGTGACTCGAGGGTGGTCTCGACTCGCCACGCCTCCTCGTCGTCGTGGGTCGCGCGGGTTCGTGCGGTTGTGCTGGTCATCGCCATCGACTGGCCGCCCGCCTGCATGGTCACTTCGTAAGTGAGGGTGACGGGTGACAGGGTCGTTCCGTCGAGCACGACCTTCGGCGCTTCACGGTCCGCAACCACAACTTCCGGCATCCGAACGTCATTGATGTCGACGTTCAGTGCCGCAAGCCGTGCCGCCACATCGGGCGCCATGCCTTCCTGCGCCCGTCCACCCAAATGCTCGGCGAAGAAGCTCTCGACGCGCGCGAACATGGCGAGGCGGTTCTCGCGGCCGACGAAGCCGTGGCCTTCGTCCTGCGCCAGCATGTACTCCACCGGGCGTTCGAGCTCGCGCAGGCGCACCACGATCTGCTCGGATTCCGCCTTCTTCACCCGCGGGTCGTTCGCGCCCTGGATGATGAGGAGCGGCGCTTCGATGTTTTCGGCGTGGAAGAAGGGTGATTGTGACTCGAGTCGGGCGCGATCTACCGGGTCGTCCGGGTCACCGACTCGGCGCATGAACATCTGCTTGACAGGGAGCCAGTACGGCGGGATCGAGTTCATCAGGGTGATGATGTTTGACGGGCCGACGATCGACACACCAGCGGCGTACAGCTCTGGCGTGAACGTCACGCCAGCGAGGGTCGCATAGCCCCCGTAGGAGCCGCCCATGATGCCCACCCGGTCCGGATCGGCGATGCCTTGGTCGATGAGATATTGCACACCATCGGTGATGTCGTGCTGCATGACGCCGGTGCCCCACTCGCCGTTGCCTTCGTTGAGAAAGCGCTTGCCATAGCCGGTCGAGCCGCGGAAATTCGGGCTCATCACCGCATAGCCCCGGTTGGCGAGGAACTGCGTCAATGGGCCATATCCCCAAGTGTCGCGGCCCCATGGCCCGCCATGCGGAATGATCACAGTTGGCAGCATCCTCGGCGCGACACCTTTCGGGACTACCAGATACCCGGGAATCTCGCGGCCGTCGCGCGCCTCGTAGCGGATGGGCTGCATGTTGGCGAGCTGATCGCTTGGCAATTCGGGTCGCGAGTCGTAGAGCTTGTCCAGAGTCTTCTCGGCGCGGTTGAACAGATACACGGCACCGGGGTTGACGTCGCTGGTGACGGCAACGATGGACAGGGTTTCGTCCTCGGTGGATGACGGATACGCGAGCTCGCCCTCCGGCAGCCGTTCCCTGACCCACGCGAGTTCGTTCGCAAACGCCTCGGTGCGCGGATAAATGCGCTGCCGCTCGCCGACGTACGCCGTGGCGACGAGCTCATCGGTGGCATCGGAGAAAACCGCGCCACCAAGGTCCACCTCGGCCTCCGGGTCAACATCGATGAGTTCCGCATCGCCCGTAGCCACATCCACCAGCAGCAGCCGAATCAGGTCCTCGCCCTTGTTGCTCGCCACGTACACGCGCTCGCCGTCCTTGTGGAAGCGACTGGCCGCGCACGTCTCCTCCCAGTTGCAGCCATAGAGCACCCGCCCGAGCGCACCATCCTCGACGACGAGGATGTCTGTGCCGCCATCTGGTCGCTCGCGCATGGCGAGGCGCACTTCGCCAGCGAGATCCGTGATCCATGCGCTGACGTTGACGTCGTTTTCGATCAGCAGCTCGCGCTCGCCCGTGTCGATGTCGAGCCGATAGACATCGTGCAGCGAAGCATCGCGGTCGTTCAGCCCAACGATGATCTGCCCCGGCGTCCCCTCCGGCACCGCATAGATGAGGGCGCGTATGCCCTCGATGGGAGTGAGGTCACGCGCCGGCGGAACGCCGGACTCCCCATCAGCCTCGGCACCGGGATCGACGGCGTAGACGTGGTAGTCCTCCGTGCCCCCTTCGTCCTGCACGAACAGCACATAGCGACTGTCCTCGGTCCAGAAATGCCCCGCGAGTGGCCGCTTGGCGTCGGCGGTGAGGGGACGCGCCGCATCAAACGGCTGGTCAATGCCCTTCACCCAAACATTCACCACCCCCCGATAGGGCTTGCGGAACGAAATCCACTTTCCGTCCGGCGAAAGCTGTGCCCCGGAAATCTCCGGATCGCCGAAGAAGACGTTGCGATCAATGAGCGGCGGCAGATTGGCGAATGGGTCGCCCCCGGCGGCATCCTCGGCAATCGCCGGCCCCGCACAGGCGAGGGCGGAGATGCAAAGCAGGCCATAGGCAATCCGTGCCTTGACACGTTTCTGATCCGCTGGGTGACCGAGCATGTTTGCTCCAGTTCGTCGCGTTACGGTGGACGAATCGTAACCCAGCGTATGGAGAGCGGCGGGGGACGACTCTGCGGAAACCGGTGATGCGGCTGGGGGCTCCACTGGACTTGTGGTGGATACACTTGCTCAGGCACGGACGAGAAAGGTGTGGTCGTGCAGCCGGTGACGCGGTCTGCAAGCGCGAGAACGTGCCTGGCACGGCGGACCTCGCGACAGACAGCTTGTGGGGCAGGTCGAGGCGTGTCCCCTGACCGCGCAGGCGCGCCGTTGTTCGCAAACCGTCAGGTCCGCCCGGAGACGGCTGGTCGCTGCTGCTTCGGCTCGACCGAAAGCGGCCTGCCCGCCAGCCGCGGCCCCGCCGATTGCAGGTGGCAGGCGACCCAGCCGCCGCCGTCGACGGGCGAGGGCGACGGCATCTCGCGGCGACAGACGTCCATGGCATGCGTGCAGCGGGTATGGAACGGACAGCCCGCCGGCGGGGCGATGGGGCTCGGGAGTTCGGTCGCCGGCATCTGCCGGCGCGCGGCCTTGCGCCGGCGCTGGGCGGCGACGTCGGCGACGGGAGCCGCGGCCAGCAGCATCTCCGTGTAGGGATGCGCGGGCAGTTCGTGCACCCGGTCCACCGGCCCGAGTTCGACCAGCCGGCCGAGGTACATGACGCCGACCCGGTGGCTGATATGCCGCACCACGGCGAGGTCGTGGGCGATGAAGAGGTAAGCGATGCCGAACGACGCCTGCAGCTCCTCGAGCAGGTTGATGGCCTGACTCTGTGTCGAGACGTCCAGGGCGCTTACCGGTTCGTCGCAGACGATCAGGCGGGGCTCGAGCGCCAGCGCCCGCGCGACGGCGATGCGTTGGCGCTGGCCGCCCGAGAACTCGGACGGATAGCGCTCGAGGTGATAGTGGGCGAGGCCGACGCGTCCGAGCAGCTCGGCGACCCGCGAATCCCGTTCGGCTCCGCGCAGGCCAAAGTGAATGGTGAGTGGCTCGCCGACGATGTCCGCGACCACCATGGATGGATTCAGGGAGGCTTGCGGGTCCTGGAACACGACCTGCAGGTCGCGCCGGAAATCGAGCATGCGGCCCGTGAGGTTCCGCACCTCCCGGCCGTCGAGGCGAATCGCCCCCTGCTTCGCGTCGACGAGCCGCAGCAGGGCGCGCCCGAGGGTGGACTTGCCCGAGCCCGACTCGCCGACGATGCCGAGCGTCTCGCCGCGCTCGATGCCGAAGCTCACGCCGGCGACGGCATGCACGGTATAGGACGCCGCACCGAACAACCCGCGCCGAACGCGGAAGTCGACGTGCAGGTCCTCGACTTCGAGCAACGGGGTGTTGGCCCCGGGCGCGGCGTGGGCCACTACCAACCCTCCGCGGGGTCGATTTCGGCCAGGCGCACGCAGCGGGCGGCACGCTCCGTTGCCACCTCGCGCAGGGCGATGTCGCCGTTTGTGCACTCGGCACTTGCGTGCGGACAGCGTGGATGGAAACGACACCCTTGCGGCCAGGCCCAGGCTGGCGGCACCGTTCCTCCAATCTGGGGCAGCGCTTCCTGCCGGGCGCCGCCCTGGGGCATCGAGGCCAGCAGCCCATTGGTGTACGGATGCGCGGGCTCGGCGAGCAGGGGCTCGGCCGGTCCGCGCTCGACGATCATGCCGGCATACATGACCAGTGCCTCGTCGCACATGTCGGCGATGACGCCGAGATCGTGCGTGATGAGCAGGATCGCCATGCCGTGCTCTTCCTGCAGTGCCGTCAGGAGGTCGAGTACCTGCGCCTGGATGGTGACGTCGAGCGCGGTGGTGGGCTCGTCGGCGATGAGGAGTTTCGGATTGCAGGCGAGCGCCATGGCGATCATCGCCCGCTGCGCCATGCCGCCGGAGAACTGGTGCGGATAGTCGTCGGCACGCTGCGCCGCGCTGGGTATGCCGACATGGTCGAGCAGCTCGACCGCACGCGCCGCGGCCTGGCGCCGCGTCAGCCTCTCGTGGACGCGCAAGGTCTCGGTGATCTGGTGGCGGACGGTGAAAGCGGGATTCAGGCTGGCCGAAGGCTCCTGGAAGATCATAGCGATTTCGTCGCCGCGGATGCGGTTCAGTTCGCTCCTCGGCATGCCGACGAGTTCCCGCCCCGCGAAGCGGATGGAGCCGCGGCCGATGCGTCCCGCCTCGCCGAGGAGACCCATGATAGCCATCGCGGTCACCGACTTGCCGCAGCCGGACTCGCCGACGAGGCCCACGGTGCGTCCGGCGCCTACCTCGAAGCCGACGCCGCTCACCACCGTTAGTTCGCCGCCGCGCGGCGCCGGGAAGCTCACTTCGAGATCGCGCACCACGAGGATCGGCGTGTCTTCGGCGGCGGAGATTTCCGCCAAGCGACCGGGCGCGCCGACGCCGCCCGCCGGTTTGTGCGCCGCGGCCGGATGCACCTCGACCCTGGCGAGCGCGTCGCGCAGGCCGTCGCCGACCAGATTGAAGGCGAGCACGCTGAAGACGATCATCAAGCCAGGCGGTGCCACCATGAACGGATGGTGGTGCAGATAGTTCTGTGCGGTCGCGAGCATGACGCCCCAGCTCGCCTCGGGCGGCTGCACGCCGAGCCCGATGTAGGAGAGTCCGGCCTCGGCGAGCAGCACGTAGGCGAAGGTGAGCGTCGTCTGCACGGTGAGCGGACCCGTCACGTTCGGCAGCACGTGGCGCAGGAGAATGCGCGCGGTCGCCGCGCCGCTGACTCTCGCGGCGTCGACGTAAACCGCCTCCCGCACCTCGAGCGCGGTTGCCCGCATGAGACGGAAGAAGGCCGTCGCGTTGGCGACGCCGAGGGCGATCATGGCGTTGGTAAGGCTCGGCCCCAGGATCGCGAGGATGGCGATCGCGACCAGCAGGGCGGGGAGCGCGATGATGGCTTCGACCACGCGCATGGCGATGCGGTCCCACCAGCCGCCGAAGTACCCCGAGAGCAATCCGAGCGGCGCGCCGAGCCCGAGCGCGATGCCGACGCCGAGGGCCGCGGCCTTCAGCGCCACGGCGGTCGCGGCGACAATGCGGGCGAGCGTGCTGCGCCCGAGATGGTCCGTACCGAGCCAGTGCTCGGCCGACGGGCCCTCGAAGGTGCGGGCGAGGTCGATGGTCAGCGGGTCCTGGGGCACCACGTGCAGTCCGGCGAGTGCGATCAGCACGAGCGCCGCGAGGTAGCCGGCCGAAACGACCGCCGGCCGGTGCTGCAGGAAGGCGCGCAGGAAGCGTTCGCTGCCCCTTAGCGGCGCGGCGCTTCCCATCGCTTCGTCCTCGAGCGGCGCCGCGGCGGCGCGAGGTGCGCTCACGCCGGCCTCATCCTAGGATTGACGTAGCTGTAGGCGACGTCCACGGCGATGTTGACGGCGACGATCACCAGCGTGCCCATCATCACCACGCCCTGCATGATCGGGATGTTCTGGGTGCGCACGGCCTCGATGGCGAGGGAGCCGAAGCCGTTCAGACCAAACACCTGCTCGACGATCAGCGCGCCGCCGAGCAATCCGTTGACCTGAAAGCCGATGGTCGTGACGATCGGCACCGCAGCGTTCTTCAGCGCATGACGGAAGGTCACGGTGCGTTCCGGCAGGCCCTTGGCCCGCGCCGTGCGGATGTAGTCGGTGGCGAGCACGTCGATGACCGCGCCGCGGGTTTGCCGCGCCAGCGCCGCGCTTGCCGACGTGCCGAGCGCAACGGACGCGAGCGCCACGCTGCGTAGCCACTCGACGACGCTCTCGGTCGGCGGCGTGAAGCCCGTCGCCGGCAGTAGCTGCCACCACAGGGCGAACGGAATCACCAGGATGATGGCGATCCAGAAGTTCGGCAGCGCCTGGCCGACGGTCGCGCCGAGGACCGCCGCCCGGTCTACCAGCGAGCCGCGGTGCAGGCCCGCCCAGACCCCGGCGGGAACGCCGATCAGCACCCCGACCAGCATTCCCCCGAACGTCAGCGACAGCGTCACCGGCAAGGTGTCGAGGACGGCATCGACCACGGTCTGGCTGTTGTAGGCGGAGGTGCCGAGGTCTCCCTGCACGGCCTTGAAGAGCCAGCGTCCGTACTGGATGACGAACGGATCGTCGAGACCGAGTTTGTCGCCGAGTTCCTCGTACTGCTCCGGGGTCGCATCGACCCCTAGAACGATGTCGCGGATGTCGCCGGGCACGAGGTGCAGCATCAGGAAGGTCAGGAACGAGACGATCAGGAGCAGGGGGACGAGCCCCACGATGCGCGCCGCGAGCAGCTTCAGCATGTGTGCGTCGACGCCGCCGGGCTCATCGGGCCGCCGCCGCAACCGGGAGGGAGCGCAACCGGATGTCTCGCATCAACGGGTCGATGAAGCGTCCGACCCGCACGCCAGTGAGCTTGTTCGCGTCATAGACCACGAGGTCGTCGATCTGCAGGTACACGAGGGTCAGCACGTCCTTGACCACGATGTTGAAGTACTCGCGGTAGTTGCGGTGCCGCAGGTCCGCGTCGAGGCTCTCGATCGCTTCCGCGGCGAGCCGTTCGAGCCGCTCGTCCTCGTAGCCGAAGGGGTTGAAGCCGGCGGTGACGGACCAGATCGCGGGGTGGCGGCTGTCGGGGTCGAAGTTCGGGTAGCCGATGGTGTTGACCGGGTAGTCGCGGCTGCGGGCCAGCGCCGCGATGCTGCCGTTCTCGATGACTTCGATGCGCATGTCGATACCGACCCGGCGCAGGTAGGCCTGGACCGCCTCGTACTGCGGGATGCTGCTGGCCGTGACGGGTACGGTAAAGGCGAACGTGTCGATGCCGGCTTCGTCGAGCAGGGCCCGGGCGCGTCCCGGATCGTATGAGAAGAAACCCTCGAGCTCCGGGTCGTGGCCAATGTGGCCGGGGCGCATCGGCTGCGAGGTGGGCCGCGCATAGCCGAAGTACACCGCATCCGCGATCGCCTGACGGTCCACCGCGAAGCCGAGCGCCTGGCGTACCCGGGGGTCGCCCATCTCCGGCACCAGGTCTCCGGAGCGGTCCAGAATCGTCAGCCCGAACCAGCGGTTGGCGCGCTGGCTGACGGCGAAGCCCCGGTCGCGCGCGGGTGCGGCCTCGGTCGGGCCCACCACGGCAATGTCGATCTGGCCCGAAATGAGGGCGTTCAGGCGCGCGCGGTTGTTCGTGAGTTCATGGACGTCGACGGCCGGCGCGTCGCGAAAGGCCGGATCGAAGTAGTCCGGGTTTGGCACGAAGTGCAGCACTTCGCCGAGTACCGAGCGCGCCCGGTCGTAGCGCCACGGCCCGGTACCCACGGGATTGAGGTCGAGATCCTCGTTGTCGAAAGCGGCGGGACTCACCATCAGCCCCGGCGATCCGCCGAGGTTGGGGAGCAGCCTCGGATCCGGGAAGTGCAGGTGGAGCCTCAGGGTGAAGGGGTCCAGCACCTCGGCCGCGTACATCGACGCGACGGTGTTGATCCGCGGCCCCTTCAGTTCCATCAACCGATCGAGGTTGGCCTTGGCGACGTGCGCGTCGAACCGCTCGCCGTCAATGAAGCGCACGCCCCGGCGCAGGGTCAGGTCGATGGTGTGCTCGTCGGGCCAGGTCCACGAAGTCGCGAGTCCCGGAAGGGCCTCGCTCAAGCTGTCGGGGTTGATGCTCGTCAGGCCGTCGTAGACCAGCGTCAGGTAGGTCGAGAACTGCGGTCCCGTGTCGGCGACGTGCGGGTCGAACGTGACCATTGGGCTCGGGGTGCCGAAGCGTACCGTCTGGCCGGCGTCTGCCACCGGGAGGGCCGGCGCGTCCACCGTCTCGCGCTGCGAACAGGCGGCCAGCGACAGAACGCCGCAGACCGCGAACGTGCGGACGGCGCGCCGACCCGGCAGCAGATCGAGCGAGATCACGGGTTCCTCATAGATCTCTCCAGTTCGTCGCGTTACGGTGGACGAATCGTAACCCAGCGTATGGAGAGTTGTGTTGGGGCGGTCTGGGCCCACTCGAGGAACATTCGCCAATCGAAGCGTTGGCTGCAAGCTCCCTCACATTGATCCGGCGCTGGATCCAACGGGGTGGGTTGGTGCGGGTTCGACCCAGTGTGGGGCAGTAGGCATCCTATCGAAGCTGAACCCGATCTCGTCCCAAAACGACACAATGGCGTCCGCCACCAAACCGGGAGCCTCCAACATGGCGCCGGCACCATGGCCTCGCAGCGCATGCCATGTCACGCCTTGAACATCTGAGTATTGGGCGGCGACTTCCGCCAGGTGCCTGCGTTCGACCTCTCTCCAAATCCGGTAGGCTTGTTGGGCCAATGCAGGGAGCGAACGATGGGGCTGATCAACGCCGATCTAAGGCTGTCGAATCCCGCTCGGGACGTTAAGCCGCTGCATGTCCGGTCCTTGGTGGACACCGGCGCCATGAACCTCTGCATCCCCGAGCATGTGGCTGTGCAGCTTGGTCTTGTCGAGTTGTTCAAGCGGGAAGTAACGATTGCGGACGGCAGCACACGGCTAGTCCCTTACGTCGGCCCGGTAGCCATCGAGTTCGAGAATCGAGGGTGTGTGACGGGGGCGTTGGTTCTTGGTGACGAGGTGCTGCTCGGTGTCGTGCCGATGGAGGATATGGATGTGCTGGTTTCGCCGGCGACGCAGACGCTGATCGTGAACCCCGACAATCCGAACATCGCCAGAGCGATCGTGAAACAGGTGCGGCAGCAATGGCTCACAGCCTCGTGAGGGCCCGTTGGAACAGCGCGTCCACTAGCGAAGCACGTGCCGTGCGGCGCGAGGTCGCCTTTAGCGGCTTTCCATCGAGTTCTTGAGGGCGGTGGCCGTGTCGACGGCTTCGTTGGTGTCGGGCGGGTTTCGTCGGCGTCGGCGGTTTGTTCGGTGTGGTGGTTCCTCAGACGCCTCAAAGCCCGTCGGATTGTTGCTGGCCGGTTGGATGGACGGGCTTTCGGGTGCCCGGTCGCTGCGTATCACATGTTGGGTTAGGTCCACCACGTTGGCTGCGTCGAGGGGATAGCTGTCTGGATGGCAAGTGAATATGACCACTTGGACGCGCTCGGCAGCTTCGGTGAGGACGCCGTGCATGGCGTTCATGCGGCTGGTGTCGGATTGGGTCAGTTGGTCGTCGAGAATCAGGAAGGTGCCGAGGGCCTCGGCGATGGCGAGGCGGAGGAGGAGGGCGATCTGTTCCTGGGTGCCGATGGAGAGGCTGGTGAAGGGGCGGTCGCCGCCGGCGAGGGCAATGCCTGTGGCGTTGAGCTGTGGGCCGATGGCGATGTCGCCGTAGCGGCCGCCGGTTAAGGCGCCCATGCGGCGGCTCACCGGTTCCACGAGGGCGCTGCCTAGGTGGGCGGCGCTCGCTTCGTCGGCTTCGGTGAGGGTGTCGCGCAGCAAGCGCCAGGCTTCGTAGTCGAGCTCTAGTTCACGCTCGCGGCTGTCGAGGGCCTTGACCGTTTCCTCTACCTGTTCGCGCTGCTCTTCGAGCACTTGGCCGCCCATCTGTTCTAGCGCGCCCTCGGCCTTGCGCAGTTCCGATTCGAGGTCGGCGACGAGGCGCTTTGCCCGCAGTGCTTGGCGTTCGGTTTCGGGAATGTCGAAGGTGTCGTCGCCCGCTGGTAGTTCGGCGAGGGCCTGACTTGCCGCTTCGAGGGCCGCTTGGGCGGCTTCAAGGTCCTCGCCTTCCGCATTGGCGCGCAATGGTCTGGTCTCGCCTTGCAGATGCGCTAGTTCTTTGTTGGCAGCGGCGAGGGCGTCGGTCTTCTGCTCAAAAGCCTGCTGCACGGCGGCAAGGCGGCGGCCCGACTCCTCGCTCGCTTCGCGCGCGGCCTCCACCTGGGTCGTGGCTTCAGTGCGGATGGCTTCGAGTTCGGTTTCGACGGCGCTGCGTTCGCGGGCGATTCGTGCGCTTTCGGCCTCGGCACCTTGAAGCGTCGAGCGCCAGTCGCCAGCCTGCTCTGCGCCATCGGAGAGGCGAGTCTCCCTGGCCGCTAGTTCCTCGCGCTGCCGGGCCAGGTCGCGGGCGTCGGTATTGATCTCGTTGTCGAACCGGTCGCAAAGGCGCTCGCGCTTCTGAAGGCTTTCCTTGCGTTGCTCGATCTCGCCGGTGAGTGACGCTTCGTCTTGGAGGGGCTGGTCCTCGGCCTGGAGTTGCTGCAACGCTTCTTCGACGCTCTCGTCTGGCTCGAGGAACTCCTCCACTGCGGCGCGACGGCGTTGCACTGTCGCTTCCTCGGTCACCACGCGCTGTTCGAGTGCGTCGAGGCCGTCGGCTCGAAGACGGGCCGAATCCGCATCGCGGGCAAGTTGGTCTGCGTGCGCGAGCAGCTCGTCTGCACGGCTCTTGAGCTCCACGAGCGCTTGCAGTGTGTCGCATCCCGTACGGCCGAACACCGCGCTTGATGCATCTTGCCAACGCCGTTCGGCGGCATCGGCTTCCGAGCGTAGGTTTGCGCCCCCGCCTTGGACGCGGAAGGAGGCAACCTCTGGGATCGTGAGGGTGAGGTCCCGGTCTGCCTCGACAGCGGCGGCCTTGTTGGCATTAAGAGTCAGCGAACGCGCCTCGCCATCCACCTCGGCTTGCGCTTCGCCGTCGCCGGTGAACAGCGTCACTTGTGCAACGAAGCCGACGGATAGCCTCGCCTGCGCCACCTCCCACTCGGTCTCGGCCGCGCGCAGACGCTCGATCTCGGCGGCGTCGGGCGCGTTTAACCGAGCCGCCTCTTCGCGCACGGCGACGGCTTGCTGCTCTTGCTCTTCGGCCTGCCGGGCGAGCGTTCGGGCCGCGTCGCGTGCTTGCTCGACCGCTTGCGACGCTGCCTTTGCCTCAAGGAACTGGACGACCGAGCGCCTGAATTCGAGCTCGTCGATGTCTGCGGTGTCGTCCGCGTTCTCGTTCCGGGCGCGTTGCACCAGTTCCCGTTTGCCGGCGAGTTCCTGTTCGAGCCTGTCGGCTGCTTTCGTGGCGGCTTCGATCTCGCTCGCAAGGTTCGCGAGCCGCCCGGCTTCGGCCACGCGGTTCTGGTGCGCCTTGTCTTCGCCGTCGAGGGCAAGGCGACGGTTTTCCGCTTCCTGCTCGCGCAGGCGCCGCTGCTGTTCTTCCGCGCCGGATTCGACCTCCTGCACGCGAGCCTTGGCCGCTTCTGCTAGCGGCGCCAGTGCATTCAGTTCCGTCTCCAGTTGCGCCCTATCGGCGTCAAGCTGAGCTGCCGTGGCCGCCGCCGCTTCGACAGCCTGCTCGTTCTCCGCTAGCTGCGTGACGATGCCTTGCACTCGTTCGAACCCGGCTTGAGCATCCTTGCGTGCTTGCTCGGCGGCCTCTCGGTGGCGCCGCCGTTGCAAAGCGTCCGCGAGGCGTTCCGTCTCGGCCCTGGCATCGAACAGTTGCTCGCCGAGTAGCCCCACCTGCTCGCGTGCGCCCTGGCTGGCGGCCACTTGCTGACGAATGTCCCGTTCCCGCGCCACAGCGTGCTCTCGCCGCTCCCGGAGATCTGCCCACGGCGAGCCTCGTCCGGTGCGCTTTCTGCCGGTGGCGGTGAAGGCTTCGTCCACCTTGGCTTGCACGGCGTTCACCACCTGCTTGAAGCGCGGGTCTTCCGCCAGCGCCTGCAACGCCTCGGTAAGTCGCTCACGACCAGACGCGTTCGGGTCGTTGGCGAGGCTTTGGTCGAGGATGCCAACCACGTCGCTCTGTTCGCCCAAGAGCGCCGTGGTGATGAGGGACGAGGGCATTCCACGGCGCCCGCCGCGCCCCCCCGGAGCCTCGATCCCCCAGCGCAGAATTTCTTGCAGGCTGCCTTCCACCTCCCGGCCACCATGATCTGCCGGAAAGAGCTGGCCAACGCGGGAGAAGTCGAGATAGGCGTGACCGCGGCGCCCGCACTCGTTGCGAACCTTCCTGAT
>VXPR01000590.1:7884-12837 GCA_009839405.1 Gammaproteobacteria bacterium | reverse complement strand
GCTCCGGCCAGGCCGGCGCCATCCGCCACGGCATCGCCCGGGCGTTGGTGGATTACGACGAAACCTACCGCAAGGCGCTCAGAGACGCCGGTTTCCTCACCCGCGACGCCCGCGAGGTGGAACGCAAGAAAGTGGGGCTGCGCAAGGCGCGCAAGCGCCCGCAATACTCGAAGCGCTGAGTGCGTGGAATTGAGCGAATTGGCGCACGGTAGAGCCTTCAGTATGTGCGGCGACCAGAAGTTCCGCGTCAGCGGAACTTCCAACGCGCCCGCCAGGGCGCGCGAGCGCATGGTAGCATCCGCGCCCGATCCGTCGGGACGCTTGAACCCCGCGAGCAACGGGAGGTGCTTGCTTGGCCGCTGAAAACGCGCCGGCCGATGTGCCGGCCAATTGGTCCGATGGCGCTGAGGCGCCGGAAGTGAACGTAGGGCGCCGCTATCTCCTGATCGGAGCGACAGCCGCTCTCAGCGGAGTCGGCGGCATGTTCGCGGCGGTGCCGTTCGTGAAGTCTTGGGTGCCGAGCGCCAGGGCCCGCGCCGCCGGGGCGCCGATTCGTGTGGACATATCCCGCTTGTCCCCAGGCGAAATGCTGGGACCCATCCCGGCATGGCGAGGCCAGCCCGTGTTCATCGTGGCCCGCGACTCGGCTGCGGTGGAACGTCTCAAGCAGGACAACCCCGACCTTGCCGACCCAGCCTCGGAGAACCCCGAGCGCCAGCCCGAGTACGCCCGCAATCCGTGGCGTTCGAGAGAGGCGGGAGTCGGAGTGTATCTCGGCATCTGCACCCACCTCGGCTGCTCGCCGAAGTATCACGGCGAGGTCAAGCCAGAGGGCTTCGATCCGGACTGGCAAGGCGGCTTTTTCTGCCCCTGCCACGGCTCCCGCTTCGATCTCGCCGGCAGGGTAGTGAAGGGCGTGCCAGCACCGGACAACCTCGATGTGCCGCCGTATTCCTATGAGTCCGACACCGTGATCGTGATCGGCATCGACGAGGAGAACGCCTGATGGCCGAGGGCAACGCCAAGCCCACTGGGCCCCTAGCGCGCCTCATGGAGTGGCTCGACGAGCGGATGCCGCTCACCGAGACCATCGAGTACCACGCCACCAAGTACTACGCGCCGAAGAATTTCAACTTCTGGTACTACTTCGGCATCCTCGCCACGGTGGTTCTGGGGCTGCAGCTCGTCACCGGGATTTGGCTCACCATGTCCTACGTGCCGAGCGGCGACGGTGCCTTTGCCTCGGTCGAATACATCATGCGCGACGTGGAGTACGGCTGGCTGATCCGCTACCTGCACTCCACCGGCGCCTCGGCCTTCTTCGTGGTGGTGTATCTGCACATGTTCCGGGCGCTGGCGTACGGCTCGTATCGCAAGCCTCGCGAGCTTCTGTGGCTGATCGGCATGGGCATCTATCTCGTGCTGATGGCGGAGGGCTTCTTCGGCTACCTGCTGCCCTGGGGCAACATGTCGTACTGGGGCGCACAGGTGATCGTGTCGCTGTTCGGCGCCATTCCCATCGTTGGCGCCGACCTCATGGAATGGGTGCGCGGCGACTTCCTCATGTCGGAGATCACCCTCAACCGCTTCTTTGCCCTGCACGTGGTGGCGCTGCCTCTGGCCCTGGTGGGCTTGGTGTTCGTCCACATCGTTGCGCTGCACCACGTCGGCTCCAACAACCCCGATGGCATCGAAATCAAGGCCAACAAGGATGCAGACGGCAAGCCCGTCGACGGCATCCCGTTCCACCCCTACTACACGGTGCACGACTTCCGCGCCACGGTGGTGTTCCTGTTCCTGTTCTGCGCGGTGGTGTTCTTCGCCCCGGAGATGGCCGGCTACTTCATCGAAAAGCCGAACTTCGAGCAGGCGAATCCGCTCAAGACTCCGGAGTTGATCGCGCCGGTGTGGTACTACACGCCCTTCTACTCGATGCTGCGAGCGGCCACCTTCCCGTTCCTCGGGCTCGCGGCGAAGTTCTGGGGCCTCGTGGTGATGGGCGCGGCGATTCTGCTGCCGGCGGTGCTGCCCTGGCTCGATCGCAGCCCAGTGCGCTCGATGCGCTACAAAGGCTTGGCGTCGAAGTTGTTTCTGGCCGTGTTTGTCATCAGCTTCTTCGTGCTCGGCTACCTCGGCACGATTCACCCGACGCCCATCGCCACCGCCGTCGCCCAGGTCTGCACCGTGATCTACTTCGCCTACTTTGTGCTGATGCCCTGGTACACGCGGGTGGAGAAAACCAAGACTCCGCCGGAGCGGGTGACTTGAAGGCGCCGGGCATGAGAGCAATTGCCGTGCGCATCGCTGCCGCTGCGCTGGCGGCGCTCTGGGCGTCGGCCGGCATCGCCGCCGAGAGCAATTGGGTGATGGAGCCCGTGCATCCGAACCTCGAGGACATGCCGTCGTTGCAGCGCGGCGCGGCGCTCTACGCAAACTACTGCCTCGGCTGCCATTCGCTGAAGTTCCAGCGCTACGAGCGAACCGCGGACGACCTTGAGATTCCGCATTCGGTGGCGCTCAAGAACCTGGTGTTCACCGGGCAGCAGATCGGCAGTCTCATGGTCAGTGCCATGCCGGACGAAAAGGCCAAGGGATGGTTCGGCACGCCACCGCCTGACCTGACGATGGTGGCGAGGGTCCGTGGCCCCGAGTGGATCTACAACCTGCTCACCACCTTCTATGCCGACGAGTCGCGCCCCTTCGGCGTCAACAACAAGGTGTTTCCGAACATCGGCATGCCGCATGTGCTGATGGGGCTGCAAGGGGTGCCCACGGAGCAATGTCGGGGCAACCGGCCCGTGGACCTGCTCAACGGCGAGGAACTGCTCGTGGAAACGGAAGACGGCTACGAGCCGGCGCGCGAACCCAATTGCGACCTGCCGCCGGTGGCTGACGGCTCGGGCGCATATTCGCCGGAGGAGTTCCGTCAGGCGGCGTACGACATCACCAATTTCCTCTACTACGTCGGCGAACCCACTCGGCTCGAGCGCGAGCGGCTCGGCTATTGGGTGCTGGCCTTCCTCGCCGGGCTCTTCGTGGTCGCTTGGCTGCTCAACCGTGAGTATTGGAAGGATGTGCATTAGCCCGGCTGGGGGGAGGGAGAGACTGCGATGGACCTGAACGTCCGGCGGGCCTCCATGACCCTCTATTCGTCGCCACGCGACCACTACAGCCACCGCATCCGCATGGTCTTGGCGGAGAAGGGCGTGACGGTGGACGTGGTGGAGGTGGACCCTTCGCGCAAGCCCGAGGCCCTCGCCGAGGTCAACCCTTACAACACGGTTCCGACTTTGGTGGACCGAGACCTCGTGCTCTACGAGAGCAAGGTCATCATGGAGTATCTGGACGAGCGCTTCCCGCACCCGCCGCTGCTGCCGGTGTATCCGGTCGCGCGGGCGAGCAGCCGCTTGCTAATGCACCGCATCGACACCGACTGGGGCAAGGCGGTGGATCTGCTCATGATCGGCAAGGGGCGCGAATCGGTGCTTAGCCGCACGCGGCAGGAGCTGCGCGAGGGGCTGGTGGCCATCGCTCCGGTGTTCGCCGACAAGCCCTTTTTCATGAACGACGAGTTCACCCTGGTCGACTGCTGCGTCGCGCCGGTGCTGTGGCGCCTGAAGGCCATCGACATCAAGCTGCCGGAGCGCCAGGGGCGGCCGGTGAACCGCTACATGCAGAAGATGTTCAAGCGCCCGTCGTTCCTCGCCAGCCTCACCGAACTCGAACGGGAGATGCGCGAGTGACGCCTCCCCGCCCGTATCTCGTGCGGGCGCTGATCGACTGGATCGTCGACAACGACTGCACACCCTTCGTCGCCATCGCCAGCGACATGGACGGCGTGACCGTGCCTCCGGGAACCGCCAAAGACGGTCGCGTTGTTCTCAACCTCTCGGCATCCGCCACCCGCAACCTCGAAATCTCGAACGATCACCTCACCGTGGACTGTCGCTTCGGCGGCAAGCCGTTTCACGTCACAGCCCCCATGGGCGCAGTCGTCGCCGTGTTCGCCCGCGAAAGCGGCGAAGGCATGTCCTTCGAGCCTTCGCCGGCCAAACAAACGCCAGGCGCCGACGGCACACCGCCCACCAAGCCGCCACCAAAGCAGGGCCCCAAGCTCACCCTCGTGACCTGACGGTTGCCCGCCAGCGCGCAAGTGCCCCCGTAGGGGCGGGGCTTGTCCCCGCCCGTCTTGGATTCGACACGAGGAACTCGTCGAAGCGCAGCAGTTCGCGCAAGCGAACTGCCAACGCGCCCGTCAGGGCGCGCCGGGACGGGATTGCGCCGGCCCTGCCTTGTTCGTTGCTGGAGCGCACGCAGTTCGTTGCTAATCGACGTACTCGAACACCTTCACGATCTTGCGTACGCCAAAGACCTCCTGCGCCTCCTCCACCGTAACGTCGGCATCTTGGCGGCGGACCCGGCCCAAGAGATACACCACACCATCCTCGGTGGTAACGCCAACATCGCTCTCGATGGCGGCGTTCGCGAGCAGCCTCGCGCGCACCTTGGTCGAGATCCAGGAGTCGTTTGTGCGGGCGACGTAGTTGGTGGGGCCGCTCACCTGGATCTCGTTGTGGACCTTTCGCACCTTGCGAATGCCGTCGAGCGCGGCGGCAGCCTTGCCACGGAGCGCACTGTTCTCCACCTGCCCAGTCAGCAGCACGATGCCGTTGAAGCACACCACGCTGACGTTGCCGGTGCGGAACATCTCATCGGCCTCATAGATGCGCCGCCGTGCCATCCGCTCCACTACCTGATCGTCCAGGATCACACCCGGGGTACGGGCATGGGGATCGTCCGTGGTGATCGAGGCACAGGCGGCGAGGCACAGCAGTAGCGCAGCCGCGGCGGTGCGGGGCAAAAGGTCATAGGGCATTGCGAATCCAATCCCAGCGAACGCGACAGTCATACAGCGCTGACGGAGAGACATAAGACCCAGCAGAAGAGCTCCGG
>VXPR01000590.1:0-7874 GCA_009839405.1 Gammaproteobacteria bacterium | reverse complement strand
TGCACCTCAAGACGCGCCGCCGGGGGGGGGCGGGGCAAATGTTATTCGGGAATTGCTAAACAACCCCCCCCCCCGGCGCGCCCTGGCGGGCGCGTCGGCAGTTCGCTCGCGCGAACTGCGGGCGGCGCTTTGCACAACGACTCCTTTAGAGGGCATTGCGAATCCAATCCCAGCGAACGCGACAGTCTGGCTTTGAGCCCGACACCACGTCAAACCGAACGTTGAGCAGGCGGTGTTCCGGGTGGTCGCGACGGTATAGCTCTGCGGTTCGAGCGATGCGCTGGCGTTTGCGCGGATCGATGGAGCCGACGCCCGAGGTCCAGGCTCCCACGCCGCGAAAGCGCACCTCCACAAACACCAGCGTGTCGCCGTCGAGCATCACGAGATCGAGTTCCCCCGTGCGCCGTTCGTAGTTGCGGGCAAGTGTCCGCAGACCCTGACGGCGCAGCATCCGCTCCGCAGAGCGTTCCAGCCGCTGGCCGAACCGGCGCTGTTTGCGAAGACGCGCTTTGCGTGCTGCATGCCGCCTCTCCGAGGCCACACCTGCTGCAGCCTTGGGCCGTTGCCGACGCTTCCGCCAGTGCCTGAGTCGCTGCCGGATGCAGCCGATTCCGTCACGGCCGGTCATCGCTGGGCGACGTCCAACTCCGGCGACCACGGCTCGAACCTGCCATTGACGATCCGGCTCCACTGCACTTCGCGGGCCACTCTGAGGTGCGCGCCGATAGTGAGGATGCCGGTGCTGCCGAACACCACCGGCAGCAGCGCGCTGCGCCCGGGCTGCACGAAGCGATGACCAACGCGAAAGGCGTCGACCCCCAGCGCCTGCAAGGCGGCGACAGTCGCCGTGCCGGAAAAGGAGCGGCGCAGGGTGCCGGCAATGGCTGGCTCGCGAGGTTGCCAAGGCACGCCACAGGCACGGACGCCACGCAATCGTCCGAGGCCCACGCCGCGCAGCGCGGTGGAGGGTACGTAGAGGGGAAGGTCTCGTGCCGAGTGGAAGTCCAGCGCCGGCGTCAGCGCAGTCATCTGCGCTGCACCGACCAGCGCAACGATTGCGTCGATGTCATCGCGCTGCCAAGGCGCGAACGCAAGTTCGCGGCGCAGCAATCGACCGAGCTCTTCGCGCCTAGCTTGGCTCGCGGCGACCCCCAGCCCCTCGCCGACGGCACCGGTGACGCTGCGCACGCCAGCCACCTCACCGCCGTCGATGATCTCCGGCGGCCGAACAAGGGCGCCGAGTTCCGCGCGCAGGCGCTCTTCGGCTCGCTCGGACCAAGGGGCGGAAACCCCGAGCAGCAGCACCCGTTCGAGCTCTGCCGTGCCGATCGCTTGGGCGATCGCGGTGGCCTCGTCCTCGATGGCGTAGGCAAGCTGAACCAATCTCGGGCCGCGCCCATCGATGGCGTTCAGCGCCACCGTCGGCACGGACGGAGGCAATGCCGCGATGGCCGCTACCGCTTCCTTGCGGAGCGGGCCCACCACCAGTTCCGCGCCTCTGGCGACGGCGCGACGATAGGCGTCCACGGCCCCGTGTAGGGCCGTGTCAACGACGGCGAGAGAGTCCTCGGCGCCGGGTCCCGCCATGAGATACGCAGCGGTGAATCCGTCGCGGATTGCTTGACCCGCACTCGCCAATGGACCCGACAGCGGCACCAAGAGCGCGATCCGAATGCCTCGCGGGGCGCTCTGAAGCGCTTCCAGAGCCGGCGGTGGCGCTTGACTTGCCATATGCTCCCGATGCGTCTCCCGCCAATCCCGCCACGCCTCCAGGCGCTTGCGCGTACTGAGCGCCTCGTATTGCGTCAGCGCCAGCGACCACCAAGCACCTTCCTGCTGAGATGTCGCGCGGCTCGCCAGCAGCGTCAGGTGGCGCGGATCGACGCGAGCGACACTGCGCCATATGCGCTCGTTCATAGCGACATTCGGTGTCGTGCTCGCTGCTATCAGCAGCTTGGCCGCGCCTTCGTGGTCGCCTAGGCGTTCGGACAATGCCGCTCGCAGGAGCATCACTTGACGCAACTGCTCGCGACTGTCGGGTTCGAGCTCGGCCAGGCGTTCCTCCGCCACCACTTCGCCGCCAGCAAGCGCGGTGCGCAGGGCGGCGCTCAGCCACTCGAAACGACGCGCTGGTGGCAGCGTCAAGTGCAGCGGCTCGCCGTCGCCCTCCTCGAGCCGAGCCACCAACTGCCTGGCGGCGGCGAGGCGTTCGGGGTTTGCGTTGATCTGGGGTGGCGGCAGGCGTTCGAGCAAGGCGTCGAGATAGAACTCGGCCCGTGCAGCCGGTGCCAGGCTCGCGCCTTGCGCGAGCAGCCGCTCCGCATCGCTCAATGGTCGTTCAGGCGGCGGCGCCACCGGCGCAGCGCAAGACCACAGCACCACGGCGAGAACAAGATGAACGACAATCCTCACGAGCAGCACGCCTGCCGGCAGGACGACAGGACAAGGGGCCTTCATGGCGAACGAAAGCACAGGTCGGCTGTATGTGGTGGCAACGCCCATCGGCAATCTGGCGGACATCTCCGGGCGGGCGGTGTCCGTGCTGCGATCCGTGTCCTTGATCGCCTGTGAAGATACCAGACGCACCGGCCGACTCCTCGCGCACCTCGGCGTCTCACCGCCGGAGCTGGTTGCGCTGCATGATCACAACGAGCGGGGCGTTGCGGGGTCTGTGCTCGAACGCTTGGAAGCGGCGGAAGATGTCGCATTGGTATCCGATGCCGGCACGCCGCTAGTGTCGGACCCCGGCTTCGTACTGGTGCGGGAAGCCTGGTCCCGAGGGATCGACGTGGTGCCCGTGCCGGGTGCGAGTGCGGTCACGAGCGCCGTCAGCATCTCGCCGATCCCCACGGGACGTTTTCGCTTCGAGGGCTTTCTGCCAGCGAGAGCGACCGCACGCGATGCCGTGCTGACCCGGCTGCTCACCGCCGACGTGGCGGTCGTTTTTCTGGAAAGCCCGCGCCGCATCCGTGCCACGCTCGCCGCAATCGAGGCGCACGGTGGCGGAATGCGTGACATCCTGCTGTGCCGGGAACTGACTAAGCTCCACGAGTCGGCGACGCTGGGCGTCGTGTCGGAGTTCGTTGCCAAGCCAGATCGGGTGCGTGAGCAAGGCGAGTTCGTCTGCGTGCTCGCACCGGGGTCGGCGCCAGAGCCAGACTCGGCTTCGATCCTGCTCGACGCGCTCTTGACCGAGCTCGCTCCGGCGCGGGCCGCACGGGTCGCGGCGCGCATTACCGGACGCCCGCGTTCGGAGCTCTACGCTCTGGCCATGGCGCTGGCCGGCAAGCATCGATCTGCCGATGGTCGGACGGGTTAAGCTAGCAGCGAGCTGGTCCAGGCAATCGCGCGTTCGCTTTCTGCGAACGTGAGGAAAGTCCGGGCTCCACAGGACAGGGCGCCAGGTAATCCCTGGGGGGCGTGAGCCCACGGAAAGTGCAGCAGAGAGCAGACCGCCGCGCTGAAAGGCGTGGCAAGGGTGAAACGGTGCGGTAAGAGCGCACCGCGAGCGTTGGCAACAACCTCGGCTAGGCAAACCCCGCCCGGAGCAAGGCCAAATAGGAGTCATGGCGCTGTCCGCGTCCGACTCGGGTAGGCTGCTTCAGGCGACCGGTGACGGTCGTCGCAGATGAATGATTGCCCACGACAGAACCCGGCTTATGGACCGGCTCACCACAGTCCGCGAGGTAGTCGCGTGACCCCGCGATACCCCCGAAAAAACGGCGTCGGCAACAGCATATGGGCCGGCTGGCAAGTGCCCCCGTAGGGGTGACCCTTGTGGTCGCCCGTCCTGAATGTGCCGAGGAATGCGTCGAAGCCACAGCAGTTTCGCGCAAGCGGGGACGGGACAAGCCCGTCCCCTACGAACTGCGAAAGCAAAGAGCGTCGTGGATTAGCGAGCATCGGTCGTGTAGAGTACGCGCGTCGTAGCCCTTGGTGAGCACTTCGCAGTCGGGTCGAACGCCGGCGTCTTGACGCTAGGTGGCCGGAGGCCAAGTTGAACGGCGAGGCAAATGCGCGGCGAACCGGATCATGGAGACCCAGTGAAGAAGATCTACGTTGGAAACCTCCCGTGGGCGACGGGAGACGAGGAATTGGCGGAACTTTTTGCCGCCCACGGTGAGGTGATTTCTGCAAGGGTCATCACCGACCGTGAAACGGGACGTTCCCGAGGCTTTGGCTTTGTCGAAATGGACGACTACGCCGCGGACGACGCCATCGCCGAATTGAACGGGCGAGACTTTAGGTCTCGCCCGTTGCGTGTTAGCGAGGCGCACGGGCGCGGGGGCGGCCCCGGTGGCGGCGGCGGCCGCGGCGGGTACGGCCGACCTCGCGACTGATCGTCGGAGCGCCTCCTTTCAGGCGCCCAGACATCTATCCCACGCGGCTGGCTGCCCGAGAGCCAAACGCGTGGTGTCTTCGTGTGTGCCGGAGGCTAACAGTTCGCTTGCGCGAACTGCTGGCCTTCGCGCTCGCGTTCGCTAGCCCGTGCGGAACGCCAGCACCGTGCCGCACCAAGGCGGTGCCACGCCTTCATGCACCGCACCGGTGGCCGCTCCGACCACCCAAGTGACAGCTCCGTCAATGCTGTAGTAGGCCTGCTCCGCAAACGCCGTCACCTGAATCTCGGCCCGGTGGCTGGTGGGGCCCTGCTGCGGGAACGGTACGATGCGCTCAAACAGCTCCGCCGTCGCCGCGTGACGAGGCCGGGACGTTGGCGACTTGGTTTCGTCTTCTCCCAAGGACTCCCCGCGCAGCCAGTTGTGTTCGCTGGCGAGGATCCACCACCCGTCGTGCTCCACCATCTCGATGTGCCCGGCCCCTGCCACCGCTGCGCCGAAGGCGATGTTGGAGGCGATGACGCTGGCCGTCGGCTCACCGTCGAAAACCTCGACTAGCCGGCGGCGCAAGAAGGCCAGGGTCTCAGGGCGGATGCGGAGTTCTTGCATGAGGACGCGGCTTGGGCGAGTGGTAGCTACGGGCGGACTTGAACCGCCGACCCCAGGATTATGAATCCTGTGCTCTAACCAACTGAGCTACGTAGCCTCGCGCACCAAGCTCGCAGTTCGCTATTGTCGAAACCCAACCGTGCCCATGTCAAGCCGAAGCTGGGCACCAGCCCCAACAGAAAAGGCGGAGGACGCCGTTTTTCTCGGCGGCTGCGGATCCAGGCCGACGCACTCTCCCAGACCTCAGAAACAATGCCTCCTCCAACAGGCGGGTAGAATCCCGGCCGGGGAGGAACCTCTATGACCATTGAACCTGTCCGCATTGGCCTCATCGGCTGCGGCACCATTAGTCCCGCGTATCTGCGTGCGGCCGCCACGTTCGACATTCTCGACTTCGTCGCTTGCGCCGACATCAACCCCGAGGCGTCCGCGGCAACCGAAGGCAAGTACGGCATTGCCGCGCGTTCCGTGGATGAACTGCTCGCCAGCGACGATGTGGAGGTAGTGCTGAACCTCACCATCCCCGCCGCCCACAGCGAGATCAACCTTGCGGCCATCGACGCCGGCAAGCATGCGTACAGCGAAAAGCCGTTTGGCCTCGCCGCGCAAGACGGTCGCCGGGTTCTCGAACGCGCCGCCGAGAAAGGGCTCCGCACTGGATGTGCCCCCGACACCTTCCTGGGCGGCGGCCACCAGACGGTGCGCGGTCTCATCGATGCTGGCGCCATTGGCCGGCCGGTGGCGGGAACGGCCTTCATGATGAGCCACGGCGTTGAGACGTGGCATCCCAACCCCGCCTTCTACTACCACCGCGGCGGGGGCCCGCTCTACGACATGGGCCCCTACTACCTCACCGCCCTCGTCCACGCACTCGGGCCGGTGCGCCGTGTGGCCGCCATCACCACCCGTGGCCAGGACACTCGCAAAATCACCTCCGAGCCCTTTGCCGGTGAAGTCATCGAGGTGGAGGTGGACACGCACGCCGCCGCGACGCTGGAGTTCCACTCCGGCGCGGTGGTCACCGTGGTGATGAGCTTCGATGTCTGGCTGCATTCGAGCCGCTTCATCGAACTGCATGGCACCGCAGCGAGCATGTCGGCGCCGGACCCCAATACCTTCGGCGGCAAGGTTCGGATTTCGAGCGGGCGTGAGTGGGAGGAGCGCGACCTCAGTCATGGCTACACCGAGAACATGCGCAGCATTGGCCTTGCCGACATGTGCAAAGGCATCCGCACGGGGCGCCCGCACCGCTGCGACGGCCGCCTCGCGCAGCATGTGCTGGAGATCATGGATGCCTTCGGTGCCTCCTCCACGAGCGGCGAACACGTTACGGTCGAGAGCCAGCCCGAACGCCCCGCGCCCCTGCCCACCGGGCTCGAGGGCGGCGCGCTCGACTAAAACGCCAATCGAAACCTAGACCAAGCAAAAGGAGCCTCGACATGGCCAACGTCTTCATCACCTGGGGCGGCTGGAACGGCCACGAGCCGGAACAGACTGCCGCCATCTGCGCCGACGTGCTGGGCGCAGACGGACACGATGTGACCGTCTCGGACGACCTTGCGCCCCTCGCGGACGAGAGCTTCATGGCCAAGCAAGACCTTGTGGTGCCGGTTTGGACCATGTCCACCATCGCCCGCGAGCAGGAGGCTGGCCTCTTGAAGGCGGTGCGGGAAGGCACCGGTTGCGCCGGCTGGCACGGCGGCATGGGCGACTCGTTCCGCAACAACGTCGAATACCAGTTCATGGTGGGCGGCCAGTTCATCTGCCACCCGGGCGGCATCATCGACTACCGCGTCAACATCACGAGCGACGATCCCATCGTCGCCGGCATGGACGACTTCGCCATGACCTCGGAACAGTACTTCATGCACGTCGATCCCTCCAACGAGGTGCTGGCCACCACCACCTTCAGCGGCGAACACTGGGGGGTCGACTGGGTGAAGGACGTGACCATGCCCGTGGCATGGAAGAAGCGCTACGGCAAGGGCCGCGTCTTCTACAGCTCCCTAGGCCACGTCGCTTCGGACTTCGACGTCCCGGAAGCGAAGGAGATCATGCGCCGGGGCTGCCTCTGGGCGATGCGACAAGGGGAGTCGTGAAAGGCACCTTCTGACGTGCCCCCCAACGAACCTCCGCGCTAACCCTCGAGGTGGGCGAGGTCGCCGAGGGTCCGCACGCTCCACTCGCCAGCATCGTCGCGCTCGAAGACGCTGAGGCTCGTGTTGTGAATGTGAAAGCGTCGCGCCGCCCCCTGGGGCAGTCCCAGAACATGCTTGGCGAACGCGATCAGCACGCCGCCGTGGCTCACTGCCACGATTCGTTCGCCGAGATGGCGTGACGCGATGGCATCGAAGGCCGCCACCACGCGCTGATGCAACTGCCGCTGGCTTTCTCCGCCCGGCGGCGCAAATTCGATGTCGCCGGTGGGGATGACCTGCTGCACTTCGTCCCTGCTGCGGCCTTCAAGGACGCCATAGCCACGCTCGCGCAACCGCGGCTCGGCGGTAAGCTCGTGGTGCCCCGCCGTCGCGATCAACTCGGCCGTGCGCCGGGCGCGAAGGAGGTCGGAGCAATACAGTGCCGGAGCGGTGCAAAGCGCGCGAATTCGCGGTGCCAAGGCCCGCGCCTGCGCTTCGCCGTCGGCCGTCAAAGGGCTGTCACTGTGGCCCTGATAGAGGTTGCGCGTGTTGTAGATCGTCTCGCCGTGGCGCACGACGATGAGTTGTGTCCCCATCGCTGGAATGCTAAGAGCTTGCGCCGCAGAAAGCCACGCAGTGGCATTCTGCGGCGCGAGGTCATAGAGAGGTCGGGGCTGGGGCCAGACGCCGAGCGTAGCGAGGGGTTTGGCGGCGCTAGGAGGCTGCGCCGTAGAAACGGCGCTGGCTCCTAGCCGTAGCTGCGAGCGAATGCGAGCACGAAGGCCAG
>VXPR01000475.1 GCA_009839405.1 Gammaproteobacteria bacterium | reverse complement strand
AACGTGCAGGATCCGACGGTGTTCTTGGGTTTCCGCGGTCGGTTCCTGCTTGCACAGGAGGTCGACAGCACTGCTGCTTTCGCCAACGTCAGCCGCGAGGTCACCGATCGTTGGCGGCTGGCGGTCGGCATCCGCCACACGCGGGACGGCAAGAGCGCCCAAACCGACGTCGGCACTGGGCTCGTCGTCGCCGAGCGGCACTGGGACGAGACGAGCTGGGACTTGTCCGCCCGCTATCGGTTGAGCGACCTGCTCGGCGCCTACGCAGCCCTCCAGAGCGGCTACCAGTCCGGCCAGTTTCCGGCACGGCCCTATTGCCTGTTCGCCGACCCGAACTGCTTCTCGGCGGGAGACAACATCACGGCACTGAACCAAGAGGTCGGGGTCAAGGGGCAGCCGCATCACCGCCTCGAGCTGGGCGCTGCGCTGTTCCGCACGCGGTACCGAGACCTGCCCTATCAGGTGAGCACCACGGCAGGAGCAGGATTCAACACGGTCAACCTGGTCGTCGAACAAACCACTGCGGGGCTGGAACTGGAGGGCGTGCTGCATCTCGGCACGGGGTTCCGCTTCGAGACGACGCTCGGCTACGTGGATGCCGAAGTGGACCCTCAGCGAGGGGTGCGGCCGGTGGCGCCGCTGACACCCAAACTCACGGCGTCGATCAGCCCCGAATACCGCCGCACCTTGGCAAGTGGTGGCGAGGTCGGCGTTCGCCTCGACTACTCCTACCGCGCCGCCATGTGGGGCGAGCCGAGCTCCGACCTAGGTCGCCTTACGCGCATGTCGAGCCGCGCCTTGGTCAACTTCCACATCGGCTACACCTCGCCCGACGATGGCTGGCGACTCGCCGTCTATGGCCGCAACGCTGGCGATGCGCGCTACGACAACGCGCGGCTGAACACCGGCGATTACGTGCTCCGGATACTCAGCAACGACGCGAGCGAGTTCGGCGTGCGGGCAGAACGGCGCCTTTAGCGTCCCACCCGGCCGGATTCGGTTCGACGATGGCCCGCCATGCGGGGCGCCGTCGCGGACTTGCCCGTGTCTTCAGCGCCCGTCTAGGTAGCGCCAGATTTCGGCACGGATGGCGTCCGACTCGTTCACGAGGTGGTGCCGTGCCGTGGGCAACTCGAGAACCTCGATGCGATAGCGGCGCTCAAGGAGCGCAAGATTGTAGGTTGCATCGACGGTTCGGTCCTCGCCGCCCTGGATGACCGTGAGTTTGCGCTGGGAAGCGGCGCGGGCCTCGAATTGGCGCAGCCAGCGGGCCATTGCCGTCACCCATGCCACCGGCAACGTCTTCGCTTGCAAGGGATCGGCGCGCAGCAGTGCCATGAACTCAGGATTGTTGGTGTTGGCTGCAAAGGTGCGGGGAATACTGCCTAGGAATGGGCGCGCCGCGAGCCAGACGATCCGGTTCAGCGGCCATTGCCAGGGGCGCACCAGCGGAGCGAGCAGCAGTACTTGGTCGAATTCCGTCTCCGGATTGCGGTCGAGGTGTTCGAGGATGACCGAGCCACCCATGCTCTGGCCGACGATCCAGCGCACGCCGACGCATGCCGGGATCGTCTCGATGAAGGCTGCGAGTGCCGAGGCGTAGCGGTCGAAGCTCGCGATGGTGGCGCGCTCTCCGTCCGACAGGCCATGCCCCTCTTGGTCGTAGCAGTGCACCCGGAAGCCTCGCCCGAGCAGATAGCGGATGGCATGGCCGTAGAGGCCCACATGGTCGTAGTAGCCGTGCACCAGCACGACGTCGCCGCGGGCTTCCCCCGGCGGTGCAAAGCGCTGCACCGCGAGCCGCACGCCGTCGTGCTCCAGCCACTCGAAGCGCTGGCCTAGGTCGAGGTCGAAGAAGGCGCGGTAGTTCGGTCCGAAACCGTCCCTCGGATCGAACGCGGCGTTGCCTCGACTCGATCCCCTGGGGGAGACCGCGTTGGACGGCACTTGTGCAGAGCTTTCCTTGGGCACACTAGGCTCCTTGCGCGGAGCTTAAGTTCACGGTCTTGCTTGCGTTTGCGATGGCTTCGTAAGGGCAGGTTGTTCCCGCCTTTGTCTCGCGCTGCGACAGACCCGCCACGCTTCGGGCAAGCCTGTCGCCTACGGCCCCATTGCAGTCGGACCGTAGCAGCTTTCGCGCTAGCGAAAACTGCCAGAGCGCCGCGTAGCGGCGCTAGTGCACCACGGGATCTAGCTCGCCGGCGGCGTAGCGCTCGAACATCGATTCGAGCCCAACCGGCTTGATCTTGCCGGCGTTGCCAGCGGTTCCGAACGCCTCGTAGCGATCCACCACCACGGCCTTCATCGCCATCATTGACTCGGTGAGGTATTTGCGCGGATCGAACTCGGAGCGGTTTCTCGCCAAATGCTCGCGGATGGCAGCGGTGGAGGCGAGCCGTAGGTCCGTGTCGATGTTCACCTTGCGCACGCCGTGGCGGATGCCCTCTTGCACCTCCGCCACCGGCACCCCGTAGGTCTCCGGGATGTCGCCGCCGAACTCGTTGATGCGCGCAAGCAATTCCTGCGGCACCGACGAACTGCCGTGCATCACGAGATGCGTGTTGGGGATGCGGGCGTGGATTTCCTTCACCCGGTCGATGGCGAGAATGTCGCCGGTGGGCGGGCGCGAGAATTTGTAGGCGCCGTGGGAGGTGCCGATGGCGATGGCGAGGGCGTCCACTTCCGTGCGCTTGACGAAATCCGCCGCCTGTTCGGGGTCGGTTAGCAGCATCTCCTTGGACAAGCCGCCCTCTGCTCCCACGCCGTCTTCCTTGCCGGCCTCGCCCGTCTCCAGCGAACCAAGGCAACCAAGCTCGCCTTCCACCGACACCCCGCAAGCATGGGCCATCTCCACCGCCTGCCGGGTCACGTCGATGTTGTAGTCGTAGCTCGCCGGTGTCTTCTGATCCTCTTCCAGAGAGCCATCCATCATCACCGAAGAGAAGCCAAGCTGGATGGATCGCTGGCACACGGCTGGTGACGCGCCGTGGTCCTGATGCATCACCACCGGAATGTGCGGAAACTCCTCCACCGCCGCAAGGATGAGATGGCGCAGAAAAGTGGGCCCGGCGTACTTCCTCGCTCCGGCAGACGCCTGCACGATCACCGGGCTGTCGGTGGCTGCGGCCCCTTCCATGATGGCCCGCATCTGCTCCAAGTTGTTGACGTTAAAGGCGGGAACGCCGTAGTCGTTCTCCGCCGCATGGTCGAGAAGCTGCCTCATGCTGACGACGGGCATGGTGGTCCCCCAAGGGCCTCAAACCGATGCACCCACGATAGTGCCGTTCACGACGCAATACCATAGGGGGCAGCGAACAGGAACGGTCCGTTACTCCGGATCTACCGGACACGGCGTGGCGGCAGGACTCGGAGATACGACGGCTGTCACCAGTCCTCGACCAGAAGACCCGGGACACGGCGGAACTCCTTCACGTTCCTTGTCACGAGCGTCGTGCCAAGGGCCCTTGCGTGAGCGGCAATCAGCAGGTCGTTGTGACCGATGGGACGCCCCACCCGCTCCAAGTCGGCGCGGATCGACCCGTAGTGAACATCCGCTGGCGGTGAGATCGGCAAGGTCTCAATGGCCGAAAGAACTGCGTCGAGTTGCTTCGTGAGCCGAGGCGATTGGCGCCGCTCAGCCCCATAGCGTAGTTCGGCCGCGACGATGACGCTTACTCCAACCGCTCCCGGCTCGAGCGCCATTGCCCGTCGAGCCACGTCTCCTTGCGGCCGCCGAACCAACTCGGACACGATGTTGGTGTCGAGCATGTACTGCAGACTCGCCACTTCAGAAGATGTCCTCAGGCGCTGTGGGGGGGTCTGCGACGTCTGGAAACTCCTCGTCGAGGGTTTCTAGCTTGGCCAGGACCTCTGCCAAGGACGGCGTCCGCGGCACGGGCTGAAGGATCAAGCGGTCATCATCCTGATAGATGGCCACCTCTTCCGCATCGAGCTCGAGTTCTCGCGGGATTCGAAGCGCCTGGTTCCGCCCGTTGCGAAAAAGGCGTGCGTAACGGGGGGACGACGAGGTTTTTTTCGAGAGTCGTTGCATAGGCTAAGCATATGTCGAACTGCTGGATGCTGTCAACGCCGATGCGTTGCGATCCCGCCAGCCGCGGTAGGTGTTGGAGCGAGTGGCCACGGCGGCGGCGTGACACTCTGGCGGGGAGCTGCGCCGAGAACGCAGTTTGAGGGGACGGGCTTGTCCCGTCCCGGCGCGTCCTGGCGGGCGCGTTGGCATTTCGCTACGCGACTGCTTTGCTTCGACGAGCTCAGCCTCGTCCAAATGCGAGTATCCATTTGCGCGTGGCATGGGTCTTTGCCGGGCAAGTGCACGGAAACGGAGAACCAGGGCAGCTATGCAGCCATCCAAGATTGACCACGAATCGTTGGCGAAGGAGGTGAAGCGGGCGCAAGCCGGTGAGCTTGGCGCGTTTCACGGCCTCGTCGTGCGGTTCCAGGACATGGCGGTTGGCTACGCCTTCTCCCTGCTTGGCGACTATCACCTTGCCGAGGATGCGGCGCAGGAGGCGTTTCTCGACGCCTTCCGCAAGCTGCCGACGTTGCGGCATCCGGAGGCCTTCGTCAGTTGGCTGCGCACCGTGGTGTTCAAGCATTGCGATCGCCTGCGCCGCTGCCGCCCCGTCACCGAGTCGCTGACGGAGGGAGACGAGCGTCTGACGGCCGACGGCATGGAGCCGGCGACAGCGGCAGAGCAGGCCGAGATCGCCCGCCTTGTCGGACAGGCCATCGGTTCGTTGCCGGCAGGCCAGCGTGAGGTGGTGTCGCTCTACTACATCGGCCAGCGATCGGGCCGCCAGGTGGCGACCTTCCTCGATCTGCCGCTGACCACCGTGAAAAAGCGCTTGCACGACGCGAAACCCAAACTCAGAAGGAGCATGTCTGGCATGGCCAAACAGTTTCTGGAAACGAACCGCCCGTCGCGCGACGCGCGCTTCGCCGATCGTGTCCTGCGCCTCGCATCCCCAGACCCGAGCGAAGATGCAGCGGCTATCTACAACCTCTTCGAGGCGGAGAATCATCCTGCGCGTGGCCAGTGGCGCGCCGGTCGGCTCGCGGACAGCCACGCCGACTGGAACGTGTCACGCGTGGCTTTCGCTCCCGACAGCGACGACGTCGAGCGCCTCGTCGCAGCGCTCAACGCCTACGACCTGACGATGCGCATTGGCACGGCCGAAGTGCGCGTTGCCGGCATCAACGGCGACGTGGTGCATCCCGACATCGCCGGGCAACGCGGCGAGATTCTCGAGCAGACGGCAGCGGCTGCGGTCGGGGCGATGCGCAACGCTGGCTACGATCTGGCCATCACCTTCGACGACGACGCCCTCTGGCTGCAGCAAGGGTTCACGCGCGGCTGGCGGGCGCTGACGTGGCGCGTGGCCACGGCCGATCTGCCAGCGGCCAGCGCGCCGGCGCTTGAGCGCATCGATGCCGTGCATCGGGACGACCTTGCGACCGCCTACAACGCTACACATAGCGGCCTGACCGGCACGGTGCGGCGGCCCACCTACCGTCTGAACAAGCATCCGGGGTTGTTCAAGACCTATCGCTGGCACAGCGGAGGTGACACGCGAGGTTATGTCAGCGTTGACCCAGAATCCGATGGCTGCCTGTGGGTGGACGAAGTGGCCGGCGATGCGAGCACGTGCCTGGCGGCGCTCCGTTCCATCGCCGGCGGTTTAGGCTGTGAGGAACTGTTGTTCGACCGACTGCACTACAAAAGCCCAGTCGGTGTGCGGTTGCGCCAGATGAGTTCATGCCGACTGGCGACCGGCACGCGACTCGGCAAGGCGCGTTGGTACCTGCTGAAGATCATCGACCTGAAGTCGACGATGACTAAGCTCGCACCCATACTGCACGAGCGGTTGCTGGCGTCGGAACTGGCGGACTGGCAGGGCACGCTGGCCTTCGAGCTTCGAGTGGACGGTACCGAAGAGGCAGTCACGGTGGCGGTGCACAGCGGCACTGTGGAAGTCCGCCCGGGCGCTACCGGCAGCAACGCCATCGCCGGCAACCAAGCAATGGCTCAACTGCTGCTCGGTACGGAAGACCCAGCGGAGATCGTGGCCGAAAACGGGATTGCCGTCCGCGGCGACGCCAAGCGCCTCCTGCCCGTGCTGTTCCCCCCACAACACCCACAGATGGAGAACCAGGCCCTGTAGCGTCATGCGAGGGCCCGTCTCGGCGGGGTAGCGACCCCAGACCGGTCCTCGGCGTCTTTCAAGGCCGTGGTGTGACGATGCGGGATAGGTCGATGCGGTGGTCCCTTCTGCCGTCGGCGGCGTCGAGGTGAGGGAGGTCGGCGGCGCTGACGAGGTACGCCGTGCCGGCGGTATTCCACCAGCTGACGCCGATCAGGAAATCGGTGAGGCCATCGCCGTCGGTGTCGCCGGCGCTGGCCACAGTTGCCTCGCCGTATTCGCTGTCGAAGGGTTCGGACAGTGCATAGGCCGCGCCTTCCTTCACCAAATCCGCAACCGGCAGTTCGCCGGGTGGTTTGGCAACCACGGCAGCGGCGGAGACGAGGTAGGCGCGGGCGAACGGCGCGGCGCCGGAGGTGAACTCGTCATTGAGACCCACCAAGAGGTCCGCAAAGCCATCGCCGTCGAACTCGATGGTGGCGATGTGGCCGTTCACCACGCGGGGAGCAAACCAGTCGCGCGAGCGGGTGATGCGCCAGCTCCCTGGGCGGGTGCCGACGTTCTCGCTTACGATCACGCCGTCGCGCTCGCCGTCGGCGCGGTCGAGTCGGGCGAGGTTGGCGCGGGTACCAAGAACCACGTTGGCGACCGCGCCACTGTCTTGCGTGAAGACGAGGTCTGGCTGGCCGTCGCCGTTCACATCGCCGGTGGCGACGCCTTGACCGACGTGCTCGCCGCCGGCCTTGCCGACGATCTTCCATGAATGCGTGTCGCTGGAGATGGCGCCAAGCTCGACCCGACTGGCGGAGAAATCGCGGCTGCCGACCAGATAGACCGCGCCGTTGTTGCGCCGGTCGGCATCGAAACCAAACGCCGCAATGACCACATCCGCCTCGCCGTCGCCATCGAAGTCGGCAGAACTCAAGGAGTTGCCGGCCGAGTCGCGTTCGCGTTCGCCGACAAAGCGCCGCGTGACGTGGTTCGACATCGAGATCTCGCCGTCGGCATCGCCGTCGCTGCCGTCGAGCGCGGCGAGACCGGGTGAGGCGACGAGATGCGTCGTGCCGGGTTCGTCGCCGACTCCCCGCCCAGGCTGGCCAATCATCAGGTGCGCGCCCGGAACATCGACCAGACTGCACCCCATGCAGGCGCCCCAGCCGCCGGTTAGCTTCCAGGACCCCGTGCGAACGGTGAGCTCGCCGAGATTGACCTCGCCGTCCGCAGCACCGTCGGCGGCATCCGCGGCGGCGAGATTGGCAGCGGATACCAGATATACGCCGCCCACGAGCTCGGCGGCCCCCACCCCGAACTCGCCCACGCCGTCGCCATCGAGGTCGCCCACAGGCGCGAGCGCGCTTCCCGCGGCAAGGCCCTCCTCGCCGACGAGCTTCCACGAATTCGGCTGCGCCGCGATGCGGGAGACATCGATGCGCCCGTCGCGCTCGCCATCGGCCGCATCGGCACTGGCGAGGTCTTGGCTGGAGACGATATAGACCGCGCCCCACTCGTCGTGCATCGAGGCGCCGAGCAGCACTTCCGGCCGGCCGTCGCCGTCCAGGTCCCCGGCGGAGGCGCCGCTCACCCCGAGCCGGTCGTTGCCGGCTTCCGGCTCGAAGCGATAGGACGTGAACGAGGTTCGGGTCGGATCGGTGGGGAAGAGGTCCTCGTCATCGTTCACGCCGTCGTTGTCATCGTCGGCATCCGCGTTGTCGCCTACGCCATCGGCGTCGGCGTCGCTCCACTCCGCGGCGTCACGGGGGAAGGCGTCGCGGCCGTTCGCCACGCCATCGCCATCCGCGTCTCGGGTCGCGTCTGCATCTAGGGGAAAGGCATCGGTCGCATCCGGAATGCCGTCGCCATCGTCGTCGGTGTCGGCATTGTCGCCCGTGCCGTCGCCGTCGGTGTCCGCCTGTTCGGAAGCGTCTTGCGGGAAGGCGTCGGCGTTGTCGCCCACGCCGTCGCCGTCGCTGTCCACGGATTCGCTGGCATCGAGCGGAAAGGCGTCGTCAGAGTCGCGAACACCGTCGTTGTCGTCGTCCGTGTCGGCGCGGTTGCCGCGGCCGTCGCCATCGGTGTCCACGCCTTCGCTCGCGTCGAGGGGCAGATCGTCCTTTGAATCCACCACGCCGTCGTTGTCGTCGTCGGGATCGATGCGGTTTGGCAAGCCGTCGTCGTCCGTGTCGCGAGGCCGCGGATCGTCGGCATCGGCGATGCCGTCGCCGTCGTCATCCGTGTCGGCGTTGTCGCCGATGCCGTCGCCGTCGGTGTCGAATGCTTCGGCGACGTTGTCGGGGAAGACGTCCGCCTCGTCGCCGACGAAGTCGCCGTCGATGTCGCTCCATTCCGTCGGATCGAGAGGGAAGGCATCGGACACGTCGGGAACGCCGTCGTCATCGTCGTCCACGTCGAGCGGGTTGGCCGTGCCGTCGCCGTCCGTGTCGCCGGCAAAGTTGCCAAGGTGCAGGGCTCGATTGTGCTTGCGGTCGGCGCGGTCGAGGGCCGGCAAGTCCGCCGCCAGCAGGAGATAGGCGAGCCCCGTGGCAAAGCTGTCAGCGCCACCGGGGGCACCGAGCAACAAGTCGTTCGCGCCGTCGCCGTCCACATCGCCAATCGGCGCAACCATGCTGCCCAGCCGATCCGTAGAGCGTGCGCCACGCACTCGCCAGGAGTGTTCTCGCGCCAGCGCGCCGGTGGGGTCGACAAAGCCGTCGAGATTGTCAACGCCGTCGGCCGCGGCGAGCTTTGCGCCAGACATCAGCCACACGGTTCCGAAGCCCCACGGCCGCGCCGTGATGACCACAGGATGGCCGTCCCCATACAGCTCGTCTGCGAGCCAGTAGCGCCCGGCCCGTGGCAACTCCCAGGAGTTCGGTCGCCATGTCACGCGGCCGAGGTCGATTACGCCGTCGGCGGTGCCGTCTCCGGCGTCTGCGGAGGCGAGGTCTGCCGCCGCGACGATGTGCCTGCCGGCCAGCAGCCACACGCCGGCATCGATGTCCGTGGCAGCGGAAACCGTGCTCCCAGCGCGGTCGCGGCTCGCCTCGCCGGAGAGCTTCCAGGACCCCGCAAGCGCGGCCACGCGGCGTAGTGCAATGGAGCGATCGGCCTTACCGTCGGCTGCATCGGCATCGCTGAGATCACGACTCGACACCAGGTAGGCGGTGCCGGCCTCGGCGCGACGGTCTGCAACCCGATGGGATGCGCCGATCAAGGCTTCCGGCTTGCCATCGCTGTCGATGTCGGGCACGAAGGCCACGCCAGCCCCTGCGGCGTCTCCACGCGCCTCGCCCGTGAGTTGCCAATTGCCTCGCTCGCTTGCGAGAGTGTCGATTCCGATGCTGCCGTCGGTATCGCCGTCGGCGGCGTCGGCAGTGGCAAGCCGATCCGTGGAAAGCAGATAGGCGCCACCGGGAGCCCGCCTCGGCGCGGAATCGGTTCGGGCCGGGGCACCGACGAGCATGTCGAAGTTGCCGTCGTCGCCGGTTCGCGCGAACGCTACGCTGGTGCCAAAGCGGCTCCGGGTGGCGCCGCGAATCATCCAGGATGCGCCTTCGGTGCCAATCTCGGCAAGGGACACGGTTCGGTCGGTGCTGCCATCGCCGGCGTCGGCGGCCGGCAGGTCTGTGCCCGAGACGAAGTACAGGCCGCCGCAGTCGCGCCCGCCGGATGCGCATCGTTGTCCCGGTGCGCCAATCAGTACGTCGGCGATGTCATCGCCATCCATGTCGCCGGCACCCGCGACGCTGGCGCCGGCCTCGGCACCCGCAGCGGCCCCCTCGATGCGCCAAGATGCGTCGCTTGACTGGATGTGTTGCAGGTGAATGCGGCGATCGACGGTGCCGTCGGCGGCATCGAGCGCGGCAAGGTCCGACTCGGCAAGTAGATAGACGGCTCCGGCATCCTTGGCCGCGCCAGCATCGAATCCCGGAGCGGTTACCACGAAGGCGCTGTCGCCACCGGCGAGGCCCGTGCCCAGCAAGTCGCCCTCCTGCTCGCCTATGAAGAGCCAAGAGGCGAGCTCAGACCGCTCAGCATCCGCCGGGAACAGGTCCAGTCCGTCCTCCACGCCGTCGCCATCGGCGTCCGGGTCTGCCCTGTCGCCGGCCTCGTCGCCATCGGTGTCGGCGAACTCGGTGGCGTCCTCGGGAAAGGCATCGGCGTTGTCGCCGACACCGTCACCATCGCTATCGACAGATTCGGTAGGGTCTTCGGGAAAGGCATCGGCGTTGTCGCCCACGCCGTCGCCGTCCGTGTCGGCCGTTTCGCTCGCATCTTCGGGGAATGGGTCCGCGTTGTTGCCGACACCATCGCCGTCCGTGTCGTGGGTTTCCGATGCATCGCGGGGAAACGCGTCGACGACATCGTTGCGGCCGTCGTTGTCGTCGTCGACGTCGGCGTTGTCGCCGGTGCCATCGCCGTCGGTGTCCCACCATTCGTCGGCGTCGTCCGGCATGGCGTCCACGGGGTCGACGAAGCCGTCTCGGTCGGCATCGGGAAGTCCCTTGCGATGGGCGGCGATGAGGAAGCGAACGGCATCGAGGCTGGTTGTGGAGTCGGAAGCGTCCACCTCGTTAAGCTCAGCGCCGCACGGCTTCTCTTCCCGAAGGAGACCC
The DNA here is from genome assembly GCA_009839405.1 of Gammaproteobacteria bacterium. GTDB lineage: Bacteria > Pseudomonadota > Gammaproteobacteria > Pseudomonadales > Azotimanducaceae > VXYL01. The sequence goes on along the minus strand of VXPR01000475.1, from coordinate 2,126 downwards.
GTGCAGTTCAGCTCGGGATTGGAGAACACCGGGATGCTGACGCCGCCACTGCCATAGGACATGGTGGTGTGGAAGTCGCCCTCCACGCCATAGCCACGTGACCAGCGCCAAGTGCCAAAGTCGTCCTGCCATACGGAATGGTGCAGGCCCATCAAGTGGCCGAGTTCGTGCGCCAGCGTGCGGCCGGTACAGCGACCGACCACCGTGGCGTACCAGCCGGAGAGCGCCTGCAGTTCCTCCGCGCCGAAGTGCCCGCGGCTGCGATATGCGCCCACCGGCGACCAGCCGCAGGAGCCGACATCCGCTGGGCTTGAGCGGAACACGACGGTCACGTCGGCGGCGTGTCGTTCGGCAGCCAGCCGCACCGTCGCCACATCGACCCTGCTCGACGAGTTCTCCTCGTCCTCGATCTCGACAGGAACGGCGCCCACCACCCGGAAGCGCATGTCGATCCCGCTGGTCTCCACGATTTCGTTGGCGACTGTGAACAGGTGCGCGATTCGAGTGGTCGGACTCCGGTACTGCTCCTCGTAGCCGGCGCTGTAGAGCACCACCACATCGATGGTGGATCGGCCTGGCGTCGACTCGGAGTCGTCCGGGTCGGCGCGGCGCAACCTCTCGTTGGCGTCCGCCACACCATCGCCGTCGGTGTCTTTCAGATAGTCGAGATCGTCCACCCGGAACCGACCGGCGGGATTCACCGGCGCTTCCATCAGCGCCCGGTCCTGCTCCACCCAGTCGTCGCCCTCGAGCTCCTCAAGCACGAGTTCCAGCGTTCGTTCCCCGGCAACGTCCACGTCAAACCGAGTCGACGACGCCTTTCGCGCCAGGCGCCCATTCGCCGGCACGGAGTCCGTGACCTGAACGACACCAAGCCGATCGTAGTTCCAGCTCTCCTCGGGATGCCGCCGCCCCCGAACGACGATCCGAAGCGGCGAGCTATTGGTGTCCCGAAAGCTCCGCACCCCTGCGGCGACAGTGAGCCGTTCCCCAGTCCCCACCACGCGGCATGGGCACTCGAGATACAGCTCCTCGCCATTGCCCCACGCCACCTGCGCTCCCGCGCAAGCGAGCGCAAGCAGCACGAAGGCACTGCGTTGGACTGCACTGTTCATGGCGTCGAGCTTACCTTCATGCGCCCGATGGCCGATGTCCGGGACTTCCCACGGGACGTTCCGCCACACACACATTTCGTCCTACACAACCCTAGGCGATCTCCCACGCCATCGGTGCAGCGCAAGGTCCACGCGCACACAGGCATTTCGTGGGTCGGACCGCGAGTGAGGTGCTATCGTCCTCGTGTTTCCTTGGCTTCGGAAGCGGAAATGACTGCGCTCCGGATGTTGGCTGGCGTCGCTTGCGCGGCAATGTGTCTCGCCTTGATTGGCGCGGCCATCTCCGAGGCGTCATTGGGGGCTCTCTTGCTTTGGCTTGCGCTTGCCTACATGAGCAGCGGCTGGGTGGATGCGGGCCTCGTGCGGTGGCTTGGCCGGCGCAAGGGCGCGACGAGGCATTAGCGCGGGCGCGCAGGCAAGATGTCCCCGCCCCAAGGGCCGACGCTGTCGCCTTCGGTCAGTGTTCGTGCTCGTGCGGAATGCGCTGGCCGTCCTCGTCAAGGTAGAAGTAGTCGGGCTTGCTGTAGTCCACGTGCTGGTCCATGTTGGCGGTGGGCATGAGCCAGGCGAGGCGGGTGTTGCCGACGAGTTCGTAGGAGCCCTGGGGCGTGCCGACGTAGCCGAAGGTCTCGTGTTCGCCGAGGGTGATGGCGAAGGAGTAGGGGGCGTTGGCGGCTAGGGTTCGGCCGACGTAGGATCGGTTGTTGCCGACCAGCGTTTCCACGTCCTCGATGACCGGGCGGAACACTTCACCGATTTGGGGCACCGGGAGGGCGATGGTGTCGCCGGCGTTCCACGTTCTCATGCCGTCGCCGATGGCTACCAGCAGCGCATCTTCGACGGTCTCGTGGTAGTCGGGCACCCACTCCGGGTTGATGTCGGCAAGGTTTACTTCGGCCCAGGCAGTGTCTGGGGGAATCGGCGGCAGTGCGTTCGATGTCGCTTCGCCCGAGGGCGGGGTGGGGGCTGGCACAACCTCGCGCGGCGCCTCGACCGGGGTAGCAGGTGGCG
>VXPR01000364.1:8323-13017 GCA_009839405.1 Gammaproteobacteria bacterium | reverse complement strand
CGCCCGGATGTTGGACGACATCAAGGCCCGCCTCGACTCGTTCGAAGGCGCCGACGAACGCCAGTTCAGCGTAAGCCGCAACGTTGACGGGACGGTCTATTCGGCCGATCCCGACATCCAGAAAGGCATTGAGGAAGCGCTCGACTCCATTGGGACGCAAGGACAAAACCGGTATGCTGACGAAGTAAAGTGGCAACTCCCGAAACCGGACCCGAGGGACGCGATGGACATGAGCGGCGGCTACAACGCGCTGCCGCTGCCGCCGCGCGACGGCGTCGAGATCGTTGACAATGCGCCGCCGCTGCCGCCGCGCGATGTAGCCGATGTCGCCGGTGTCGCCGACAACGCGCCGCCGCTGCCGCCGCGCGATGTCGCCGATGTCGCCGATGTCGCCGACAACGCGCCGCCGTCGGTGCAGGCGCTCGATGACGCGCCGCCGCTGCCGCCGCGCGATGACGCGCCGCCGCTGCCGCCGCGCGACGCCAACACGCAGGATCCGGGATGGATATACGGGGACATTGACGGGCTCGACGACGTGGCCGATGCCGGTAGCGGCGGGCGGCCGCCGCCGATGCCGCCGCGCGACGACAACATCATGTATGGCGCAGACCTCCGTCAGCTCGACGACGCCTTTAGCGACGACTACAAGAGAGCGTTCAAAGTTGAATGGAATCCAGGATTCGACAACGTCCAGACGAGCAATACGTCATGGATCTATTCCGATGATGCGCTCAGCTACGTTGACGACCTTGATCTCAGCAGCGGCGCGGTCGGTACCGGATCCGGGCAGGAACTGGCGACCGGCACCGCCAACGCCGAGGAGGCGGCGGCGCTGGTGGACAACGTCCCCGGCGCGACCGGCACGACGACATCGTCGACGACGCCCGTGCTGCAGGGGCAGGAGCTCGACGTCCCGGGCGTGGACCAGCACTTCGCCACGACCCCCGGCGGTGACTACGTGCCGCTGACGACGGCGGACGTCAACGCCCCGCCGACGGAGAACATCCAGGCCGTCACCGGCAACGTGGTCGACGCCGGGCCGGCGCCGGCAGGTAGCGCCGACGGCAATCCCGCAACGCACGTGCTCGACGCGATGGAGGGCGATAGCGGCGCCCGGGCCAACTTCTCCGAGACCACGGTGAACTACACGGAGGTCGAGTTCGTCCAGGGCCCACCTCCCCAGACCAGAGAAGAGTACGGCGAGGTGGCTTACGCGAAGTTGCAGTTCAACGACGACGGGACGACGACGATCGTGGACGCGCCGCCGCCACTCCCCCCCAAGGCTAGCAAGGCGGTCATCAAGAAGGGCAAGAAGGCTGTAGACAGGGACATACTCGGTAACGCCTTGCTCCGCGAGGACGGGGTCGGCGAGATCGGCGAGATCCCGCGGTACACGCAACCGGGGGGATCGCAGCGCGGCGCCGTGCGCGGGTCGCCCGAGTACGACTACTACCAGCAGGAGTACATGCTCAACAGCAGCCTCGACGATCAGGGAAGGTTGTTCGGCAGCCCCTATGATTTGAGAAAGACGCATCCGGACTTGGAAGAGGCGTATAAGGCAGGCAGGGTCACGGACGCCGACCTCCAGCGGATCATGGATGCTGCGAACCAGCGCGCCGTTTCGATGCCCGGCGGCGACCCCCTCAGCCTGACGGGCATTTGGGAGGACGTGCCCATATCGAAGATGGACGACTCGCTGCACGAAGATATTGCCTTGGTCAGCAACAAGGTATCGCAAGGCTCGGTCGTCAACACCCCCGACGCCGCACAGGACCTCGACGATGTCGTCAGCAGCAAGTTCGACAACCTGGCCGGCATGCGCGGAACCGGCATCGACGACAGCGGAGACTTCGAGGACGTATCCGCCTGGATCGGGGCCCCCGACTTCGATGATCCGAAAAACTGGGTCGGGGCCCCCGACTTCGATGATCCGAAAAACTGGATCACTGCCCAGCCCGACGACGCCGGCAACTTGAGCCGAACCAGGACCAGGAGCGTGTCGTCCGTGCGCGGCGCGGACAACTCGTTCTCCCCGCGTCAGACGTGGCAGCAGGATCAGATGGTGTACTTGGACTCAGAGGTCCAGCTCCTCGATTACCAGCTCGAAAACCTGAAGAATTCGTCCGCCTACAAGTCCGGTAACCCGGGGGCGCGTGACATGGCCACGTATCTCGAGACCTCCATGGACGCGCGGCTGATGGCTATGGAGGAAGTCGCGGCTGGCCGCGATCCCATGACGGCACTGCAGCAGCGGGTGGACCAACTCACGCTACTCCATGGCGTGGACGATCCGCGTGTCTTGGCATACTCAGACACCCTGGCATTGTTGGACGACCCGGCGACGATGCTGGTGGCTCCGCCGAGCGTCGCCGACGTGGAAGAACTGACCTCAAGCTGGCAGACGCTGTCTGAGGAAATCAGCATGAGGGCAGGTGAGCAACCCAACGTCGAGCGCGCGGCATGGTGGCAGCAGATGTCGCACAAGATCAACGCTGCGCAACAAAAGGTCCAATATGGCTTGGATCCACGGCCAGAACTCTGGGACTTTGCCCGCGACGTCGAAGTCCACACGTTCCTAGACGGCGCCACCGGCGAGGCCGAGTCCACCATGATATCCACCCTGATCCAGCAGTACGACAGCGTCTTCGTCAACAAGCCCGCCTTCGTCCCCCCGGCATAACGCAGCACGCCAACGCCGGACCGAACGGGCACGTAGCGAGACGGGTCACCGAGCCACCGGTGACCCGCTCTCCCTACGAACGGATGGAAGCTCGATGACTGCGGCAGTCGCGCACAGAGTTCGGGAACGCATGTCGCACGCTCGCACACTCCGTAGTGCGACGGCGAACCGCACGTCATCCGCGAGTGCCCGCGCCGTCGTGCACGCACGACAGACATCCCGCCGAGGACGCCTAGTCGCCAGACGCGCAGGGAACAGGCTTCTCCCGCCCACGCTGTTGCGGGTCGAGAAGCCGAAGGGGACGGACTTGCCCAGTGCGTCCCGAGCTCGTCGCAAGCGCCTCGCGACGCCAAGGGACAAGCCCCACCCTTATTGAAAATATCGAGAACATCAGTCGGTTACAAATTTGGCCCCATGCGAGCGATCCACGGCAGCGCCTCCCTAGCGAGGCGGGAGCGCGGCGTTGTCGGGGAGGCGAGCGGGCGGGTCGGCTGGGCTCAGGCGACGGTCGGACTGTGGAGGACATCGTGTCGGTCCTGCGACGCGGTGCCGCGACCATGGCGGCTGTACGGATTAAACGCAATTACCGAAACGCGCGAGGACTTGGGCTTCTGCGCGCCGACGATCGCGTTCGACCTACCTGCGCGGCGTCGCCTCCGGAGTTCCCACCCCGCTGGGAACAGCCGGGGACGCCGAGTCGCTGACGCGGTAGGTACTGACGCCGGTCACGCACCGCGAGCGCGACCTTGGGGCGAGTACTTGGGGGGGAGGGCATCTTGCCCTCCCACGCGCCGCAAGGCGCGGTCCGTGCGTGCCTGTTGCGTCCACCTTGAGCCGCGCGCCTGTCGGCGCGTGCGAGGGCGGGACGCCCTCGCCCCCAGCGCCCTCGATTCGAGTCGAATTTTCGAAGTATCAATGGTTTACGCGATTGGTCCGGACCGGTCCCGCCACCATACCGACCGGTCCCGCCACACACTTTTTCCGTCCTACATATACCGACCGGTCCCGCCACACACTTTTTCCGTCCTACACACCGTAGGACATCTCCTACGCTCTCGAATCCGACCGGTCCCGCCACACACTTTTTCCGTCCTACACACCGTAGGACATCTCCTACGCTCTCGTGTCCGCACGCGGCCCGCCCGACCGCGCGCTCAGGCCCGATCACTCAGTACGTCGCCGCGCTGACGGCGGATTCCCCTTGAAGCTGCCGCGACCTGCTGGTGACTGTCAAGCACGCGGGCGGGCCGGAGCCCTCACGACAGCTTGACTTCCCGCGCGCGACAATTAGAAAGTGACGCTACACCCGACCGCTTGCCACACGAGGAGATCTGATGCCCGACAACGACCAGGTGATGCGGAACCACGTCGCGACCTTGCCTGTGCCAGAGTTCGCCGAGACCGCCTTCACCAAGCCGCCGACGCTGCGGGACGCGCGGGTGGCGATCGTCACCAGTGCGGCCCTGTACCGCGAGGGAGACCCGCCGTTCGCGGTAGCGGATGTGCACTTCGAGACCATCCCGGATGGTGCGCGCGACCTGAAGCTCGGGCACGTGAGCCCGAACTTCGACCGCGCCGGCTTCGCTGCGGACCTGAACGTCGTCTACCCCGTCGATCGGCTGCACGAACTCGCGGACCGCGGAGCCATCGGGAGCGTCGCCGACTTCCACTACTCGTTTGCCGGCAACCAGTCGGACACGGTGTCCGAGGTCCGCCTCGACACCGGTCCAGCTTGTGCGCAAAGGCTCCGCGAGGACGGCGTGGACGTCGTTCTGCTCACACCCGTCTGACCCCTTTGTCCGCGTACGGTCTGTACGCTGGCGCACGTCTTCGAAGCTGCGGGGCTCGCTACCGTCGCAATCGTGCCGATCCGGACCGTCGCGGAGCGAGTGCGCCCGCCGCGGGCCCTCTACGTCGAGTTCCCGCTCGGACTGCCGCTCGGAAAACCGGGGGACGCCGACTTCCAGCACCGCGTGCTCGGCGAGGCCTTCGCGCGCCTCGAGGAACCGGCGGG
>VXPR01000364.1:0-8313 GCA_009839405.1 Gammaproteobacteria bacterium | reverse complement strand
GATCAAATCCGAGGACACCGAACCGCTCCAGTGTTCGGTCCCGCCGCGCTACGACCCGGAACTGCATCCCGCCGTCGACGAGGCGCAGGGACTGCGCGCCGCATACGACCGCGCGGTGGCCAGAAACGGACGCACCTCGGTGGGTTCGCATGCAAGTCGCGACGACATCCCCGACGCGATCGGCAAGTTCGCCAGGATCGCCGCGGGCGAACGGTGGGACGAGGTGGGTCTCGAGGGCTCGGCCGGCCGGATCGGCCAGGAGATCAGGACGTACTACGAGGAACTGGCTTGCGAACTCGCGGATGGACCGGCCGGGCCGTGGGCCGTAGAACGATGGTTCTACGAGCGGACGGAGACAGGCAAGGTGCTGCTCGAGGCGCGCCGCAGGATGCGCGATGCAGGCGCTCCGCAACTGGCGTGGTTCCTACTGGCACCGGCGTCGCGGGAGTAGGGGACGTCCTTGTGGCGTCCCGTGCGCAGTGTAGGAGATTGTCCTAGGTGCAGGGTCGATCCAGTTGCTTCAGGGACGCTTGCGCAACTTGAGGTCGAACCAGACGCCGGTGTGATCCGAAAGCCGTGTACCGTCGATTTCCTTGGGGAAGACTCCAACCTGGCGGGTTCCGTCGCGTTTCGGCGTCCGTTGCCTCAAGACCAGATCCTGAGAGTGGGCGATGTGGTCGATCAGCTGCACCTTGCCATTGGCCGACGGAGCGTCAGCCAGTGTGACCTCCCTCAGCTCCACTCCGTTCGCGCCAAGACGAGTCGACGCCTCTGCCACAAACCCGGAGGTCGCGATTTGGAAACGCGCAAAGGCACGTTGCAACAAGCCATGGAGTTTGCCGCCTCTCGGGGAACGCTGGTTGAAATCGCCGAGGACGATCGTCCTCCGTCGTGGTCGCGCGTAGGACAATCGCTCGAACCCGCCGAGCCAATCAAGGTGATCCTGCCATAGCACTCGGTCGCGCCGACCACTGTTTACATGCGCACCACTCCACGGAATGCAGACGCCAACCACGGTCACCTTGCCAACCGGCGTCTCGGTCACGCCGGCAACCAACCTGCCGCCAGGCAGGGCGTCCTGCAACGCGTCGAATGCGGGCGTCCACGGCCATCTGCTCCAAAGCAAGACCTTTCTGCGGCCCGGACTGGCCTTCGGCAACGGATACCCCCAATCCGTCCCGGCATCGATCACGTGTCCGCCCTTGGGCAGGACTCCCGCGTCACCCTCCGTAACGCAAAGGATGTCGCAGTCCGGTGCTACGAGCATATCGGCAACTAACGGCGCTCTCTTCGATCTAGGTGTCGCCCATTGCACGTTCCACGTGCCGACCCGAACACACTCATCCGGTCCGTCGGCGCTATCGGTCATGTCGTATTCCTTCTCGCAGCTACAGATGATTCCGGCTCACGGCGCGCAATGGGACGAGTGGATGCTGGCCGGCGAGGTGGGGGCGTTGCACGCAGTCACGTTGACCTCAGGCGGACGCACAGCGTTGCGGCTGGTCGTCTTCGCTTGCGAGGAGGCTGGCTTTGGTCAAGGGTTCGTCGCGATCAACGAGTGGTCGCCCGGTTCCAGCACCCGTATGGCCTTCGCGATATCGGGCAGGCCGCGCGAATGGACGAAAGGCGATTGTCGTCGACGGCGAGGATCGCTAGGTCGGTGTGCCGTTGTTGCTCGGCGAGACGCTTGTCGGTTGTGACCAGAACCGTGAAGCCGTACCCGCTGGCCTCGGCGAGCAGTTCGGAGTCACTCAAGGAGCGCCACTGGTGGTAAACGGCGCTCTCGACTGGCGCGCCATCGAGGGCCGCTTGGAGAGCGAGGCGCACCCGCGGAGAGACTCCGACGTCGACCAGGACCTTCAAGCGCGGAGGTCGTCAGGCGAGGTCGGCGCAGGCGGGGTTTTGCGTCGCAGCCGTCCTGACGGCCGCGCTTCCAACCCTAAGGACGGCGGCGGCGGCTCGGGGGTCGATCTCGAAGTCCCGGACGAACTCATCCAGAGGCACGCCGTCGGCAAGCCAGTCGAATAGCTGTTGGACGGGGAGCCGCGTCCCGCGGAAGCAGGGGACCCCGCTCATTCGGCCCGGGTCGATCCAGACGGCTTCCTCGAGCGTCATGGCTGTCTCGGGTTGGGATCCGGCCAACGTCTTCATATTTGATGAGAACACCGGGGCAGGGGCGGGAGTCAATCGATGATCGGCCTAAGGCACTGGGCCCTGCCACCTACTCCGGATCGTTGACGATCCCGCGCGACACACCGTTCGGCACCCGTCTAGCGAAGTGACGCTCTTCCTGCGGAGAGGACGGCGGCCGAATGCACACGCGCTTTGGAACGAGCCAGTCGCTCTGCTTGGTCGCCTAATGACCGGCTTTCTTTGCATGCCAACTTGCTCGGATGTCGGTGGCGACCTCCATGACTTCGTTGGGGGCTCGTACTTCCTGCCCGGCTTCCAAGCGAAGTGCAACGAGCAATGGACCTAGGGCATCGGCCTTTGCGTCGTCTTTGGCGAGGATGTCGATGATGGTGGCGGCGGGCAGCCCGAAGCAGAGGGCATCGGAAGTCATGTGAATGAGGCCGCCGATCGACCGCGCCGTTGGAACTAGCACCTGGTATGCACGGTCGAACTCGCTACGCGCGCGATCAAGGTCCGCTAGGGCAAGGTGCGCCCGGGTGGCGTGGCATCGAGCAAGCCACACGAATTGGCCGTCGAGGTCACCGAACTCGCGCTCGATGCGTTGACTGCACGCGAGCGCGTTGGCCGGACGGTTGCTGTCGATTTCGACGGCACCAAGCATGGTCAACGCCCGGCCGAGCTCCTTGCGCACTCGTGGGTCTTCGGTTTCGTTGAACTCCTGAAGCGTATCCTCTAAGGCACGGCGCGACTGCTCGAAAGCCCCCGTGGCCGCGAACAGCGTGGCCGTGTGGACCTGGGCAGTAGTCACAAGGTCGCGGGTATGTTGGTCGGGATTGGGGGAGAAGCGTTCTGTCACTTCTTTCCAAGAGGCCAGGGCGCTTTCATGTTCGCCGATCTGGCGTTGTACAGTACCGCGGTTTGCTAGGGCCATCGCTACCTGCCGGCGAGTGCGGGGCTCTTTGGCATGGCCGAATCGGTGGATGACACGGTCGTATGTGTTGATTGCCCGCTGCGTGTCATCCATGTCCTGCCCGAATAGCACACCGAGATTGACGAGGCCTTGGGCAACGCAGTGCTGAACATCCTCGTCCTGCGTGCCTTCGAAGTCACGGTCGAGGGCATGGTACGCTTTGATGGCGCTTCCATGGTCGCCCAGTCTTTTGAACGCATTGCCGAGGTTGAAGTGAGCGGCTGCTAACGCCGGCTGTAACTCGGGAACGGTGGAGTCGCCGTGGTGCCTCAGAGTGGTCTGAAGCGCTTCAATTGCATTGGGCGTGTCGCCGATATGGTCGAGCGCGGCTCCTCTATCCACCAGAGCGGTGACGACGAGCGTCCTAAAGCGCTGTTCCTTGATTGCTCCGAACCGAGTGACGATTTCGTCGAGCGTTTCGATGAGCGCCTCGAACTGCTCGGTTTCCCGAAGAGCAACTGCCTTGTTTTCCAACGCGATGGCGACTCGGTTTTCGGTATCGGGCAGTTGGTGTTGGGCGTGCCTGCGGACGACGGAGTCAGAGGCCTCGATGGCTGCGGCCGCGTCTCCTACGTGGCCCAAGGTCGTACTTCGGTTGAGCTCTGCGAACGCGATTGTGTCTTGGACCGCTAGGGTCCTGTCGTGGTCGAAGTGTCGAATCAGCTCGTCGCAAACAACCAGCTCTGCTTCGTGGTCCCCTGCCTCGTTGAAGCAGAGTGCTTTGAGAAGCAGCAGCTTGCAGGTGATGGCGGCCGGGAGAGTTTCGCCGGCCAATAGCCGCTCGCATGACCGCAGCGCTACCTTGTGCTGACCCGCACGGAATGCTTCGGCTACAGAGCCGAGGATACGTCGCTCGAAGGGGTCGATCAGACTTGGCACATCGCGCAATGCCCGTGCAATGCCTCGGTAGATTGCCGTGGATTCGGACGCACCTTGCATGAGGTCATCCGACATCTCGACGAGTTCGTCCGAGCTATAGAATGCGGCCATGAAGCGAATGAGGTTGCGTACGACCGCAGCCTCGTCGCGCTCTCGGCGCAGCTTGTAGTAGATGCTGTACAGGCGTTCGGAGGCGACGTAGCGTTTGCGGTTGCCTGTGCCTTGTTCTGAGATGAGCCCCTTGGACCGCAAGCGACCGATGCATGTGGATACCTTACGGATGTCCGTGCGAGCACGTTGCGCGATCTCGCCGGTGCTAGACGGTTGCCAGAGGTCGATCATGGCGACGTAGGTGCGTCGCTCGCCCGGCGGCAGCTGTTCAAGGCGCCCTCGGAAATACTCGGTGTGGTTGTCGACGAGGGCGACAAGCCCCTCCATCAGCTTGGGCAGCGAGTGATGCACGGCGAACTCCGCCACCATGACGAGAAGCCGCGGACTACCGCCGGTGAATATCTCGAGGGGGCGGATGGTCCGTTCCGACTCGCCGTCGCCGCTAACCTGGCGCCATAGACGCAGGCAGGCCGTGGCATCGAGCGGCTTCAGCACCACAAAGTGAAATAGCTCGAAGAACGGCTCGCTCGCGTTACGAAGTTCGCGAAAGTGCGTGGTGGCGGAGCCGAGGAGCATGATGCGAGGCTCGCCCTGCAATACGCTCCGGAGCGCCCAGCCGAAGCGGTCGTCGGCGTCGCGACAGAGGTTTTGTAGGTTCTCCACCAAGAGAACGAGTTGGCGGTTCAAGCGGTCGGCGGCATCGAGGAGCACGCCAAGCGCTTGCGGCGCGAGGTCGGACCGCCAGCGCGCACTTAGGTCGTCGTGCGAACGTCGCAGCTCGCTCGCCGTTTCCGGAGAGGCGGTTTCGATCTCAAGGATGAGATGGAAGATCGCCTCCAGCCAGAACTCGCCGATGTCGTAGGCCTCGTGACTCTCCTCCATAAATCGGATGGGCAGGAGGTGTGGCGAGATTTCGGCGTTGGCGCGTAGCTCAGCGGCGACCCGGGCGAGGAGCATGGTCTTGCCCGCGCCTCGCGGCGCGATCACGAGCGTGCTTTGGCAGGAGGGCGCGTCGATGTTGCTGCGCAGAACATCAAGCACGATGTCGAGTTCCTTGTCACGGACGACGAACTGGTCCATTACCTCGCCATCGGACTGGCCTGTCCCCGGGTTGAATTTGCGGATGGGACTTGATTGCGGGCTCATGCGTGCTCTCCGGGGCCCGCGGTGGTGCGTTGTTCGAGCGGTTCGTGGCCCCGACCGAAGCGCGCGAGCCACCAATCTCGCAATAGGCGCGACTGAAACACGTGGCCGCGATCGGCGGAAATCAGATAGCCATCGTGGACCAGCACGTCGAGGACGCCTGCGACGCGGCCTTGCGCGTCGCCTTCGAGCGCCGCTAGTTGTGCTTCGAGGCGATCTCGTGCAGTGGAAGTCAGGACGCCTTGGGTAGCCGTTTCGGTTAGCAGCTCAAGCGCGATCCGATGGCTACGATCGTCTAATGCGTCCTTGAGCCGGGTGTCGTAGTGCATGAGGTCGGTTTGGCCCCAAGGACCGAGGAGTGACTCCCTATAGACGCGGTCCACCGCGTCCACGTTGAGCGTGGTGCGTCCCCCAATCATGGCATCGTCGCGCAAGTGCGCGAAGAACGACTGTACGTGATGCGGGATGCCCAAACCTAGCTTGTCGTACACGGCTTCGGCAACGCTTCCTTCCAATTGCAGTTCGTGAGCGCTGGCAAGGCTTGCAAAGCAGGCGATGCAGGCGCCGCGGTCCCAAGGTCGCAACCGGAACGGTGCGAGGTGGTTGATACGGTCGGGAATGCCGAGCCGGGTCGTGAGTGGAACGAGGCCGATGCTCCCGGAGGCGATGAAGACGAGGCCCCGCCCTGCGACGTTCTGTTGCATGGCGCGCAGCCAAGTGAGGAAGTCATCGACAGCTTCTTTGCCCTGGCGATGCAGCAAGGTGAGCAAGAAGATTGGCAATTCGTCGAGGACGACAAGAACTCGTTTGGGCTCGGTGGCGCAAGCCTCAAACAGTGTTTCTCCATGCCTGCGCCAGTTGCCTGCATCGAGTTCCGCGCGGACTCTGAGACGGAACTCGTAAGCGCCGATCTCCTCGACATTGCGGCCCACGCGTCCCATGGCTTGGACGAGTCTGCTGGCAAGCGACTGCACCGGGTGCAATTGCTGCGCGAGCAGTGCCACGACATCTTCGGGATGGACTGCCTCTTCGAGATCGACGTAGAAGAACAGCCACCCATCACACGCGAGGCGCCGGCCAAGCTCGCGGGCGAGGCTCGTCTTGCCCATGCGCCGCTGACCCCCGTCAACAGCACGTGATTGCCGTCGGCCACCCGTTCGGACAATAGGGCGAGTTCGGCCTCGCGGCCGAAGAAGTCCTTGCCCTGTACCCACCGCCCCGGAGACGAGCGCATCCTCGTCCTCCTCATAATGTCGTTAAGGCACCACCGTACTAGATCAACCAATTTGTTGTCAACAAAATTGTTGACAACGTGTCTGGTGAAAACTGTGGGCCTGGCTTTAGGGCTTTCAGCGCACCGCTGGTGGGAGGCGGCAGGGGTTGAGATTCAGCAGCTCTACGAGCTAGTTGGGCGCGTTGGAAGCTGGACGCTCCCGGAGGCAAGGTCGTTCAAAATGCTACCCCTCGAGCGCCAGCTCGGCGGTCCCGCCGTCCAGGCCGATGACTCCAAGAGTCGCGGGGTTCGTGGACGCTGGGCGTGACGGCTTCCGGTGGCACCCGCCTCAGTCAAGCGCCGGAGTGCTCTGCGGCAGCCTCCGCACGGGAACAAGCTGCTCAACCGTAGCGGCCAGGTTCAGGAGCTTCTGCTCGGCCCAAGCCTCCGCCAGGAACTCGATCGCCACTGGCAAGCCATTGGCGCCGAAGCCGGCCGGGGCGGAAATCGCCGGGAGACCCGACGCAGCGGCCAGCTTGCAGTTGAAATGGCCTTGCTCCTCACCGAGTGGAGCGGCTTCTTCCGTGGCGGTGGGGTAAACGAGCACGTCGACATCGTGCTCGTGTATGAGCGCGAGCAGTTGGCTGCGGAGGGCAGCGCCAGCGGCGTGCGCCTCGAGGTAGGCGGCGCGCGATTTGCGCTCGGGATCGGCAAGGATGTTGGCCCAGTGGCCGGCGACGACCGGTTCGAGGCGATCGTGTGCGGCGACGGATTCGAACGATTGCACCGGGAGACTGGGGTGGCGGCGCAGATAGGCCGTCAGGTCATGGATGATGTCGTAGTCGTCCACGAGAAACGCGGTGGATCCTCGGCTTTCGGCCTTCAGCTCGGCAAGGTCTGTGATCTCGACTATGGATGCGCCGCCTTTGGCGAGGGTCGCGAGAACGTGTCGAATGCGCGCGTTTGTCGGTGCGTCGTCTTCAAACCAGTCATTGAGCACGCCGAGGCGCAACCTCGCGAGGTCCAGGTGGCCCAGGTCCGCAAGATAGCTGCCCGGGATCTTGCCGCGCGACTCGGTGGTTTGGGGGTCCGCTGGGTCATAGCCGACGGTGGCGTCCAGCATGATCGCGAGGTCGCGCGTGCTGCGTGCCAGCGGACCACCGATGTCGCGTGAGCTCGAGAGCGGGACGATCCCGTGTCGGCTGCTCAAGCCTCGAGTGCCCCGAAGTCCCACGAGGTTGTTGTGTGCGGACGGCACACGGATCGAGCCGCAGGTGTCGCTGCCCATCCCCGCGGCGCCGAAATTGGCGGCAACACCGGCACCCGTGCCGCCGCTCGAACCTCCCGCGTGGCGGTCGAGCCCGTAGGGGTTTTTCGTCATCCCGAACGCGGAGCCGCGAGTCGTCCAACCGAATGCGAATTCGTGCATCGTCGTCTTGGCCAGGATGATCGCGCCCGCGTCCTTGAGCTTCGCGACTTGCGTGGCGTCGTTCTTCGGCCAGTGACCTTCGATGATCGCCGAGCCGGCGGTGGTCGGCGCGTCGATGGTCTCGTAGTTGTCCTTTACGAGAACGGGAATCCCGTGCAGCGGCGAGCGCGGTCCCGAGCGCTCGCGCTCGTCGTCGAGCGCCTGCGCCTGGGCACGGGCGTTTTCGTTCATGTGCTGGATGGCGTTCAACGCGGGGCCTTGCTGGTCGTAGGCTTCAATCCGGCGCACGTACCAATCGACCAAGTCCACGGACGAGAAGGTACCGGACGAGAGTTGCGCCTGGAGCTCCTCGATCGAGGCCTCCAACGGGTCGGCGCTCACGGCGCTGCTCCAGCCAACACAGACAGTCGCCAAGATTCGTTGCATTGTTGCGTA
>VXPR01000288.1 GCA_009839405.1 Gammaproteobacteria bacterium | reverse complement strand
GGCTTGAGGTGGAGGACATGGATCGCCAAGAGAAGGTGCGGATTCAATACCACAAGGCCCATACCGAGGCGATTCAAGCACTGCGACTAGGCGACGAGAGGGTTTTCGAGGTGGAGAAGACCGTGTATCCATTCGTTGTGAGCCGCCGCAAACGCGATGCCTACCGTCTGATTCGCGTCGCTGGCTGAAGGGCGACGCCCCCGAAGAGGTCGTCGCGGCGCGAACTCGGCTTTCCGCGACATTGCCGATATGCGATACTCCGCGGCTTTCCGCGAGAGGGCATCGCATGGGCGCACGGGAGATCATTGAGGGTCAGGGTGCCGGGGCCGCTTCGACGGCCTATGTGCCACCGTTTCAGCTAACGGAAGGGCAGCCGCCGCCCATCGCGCACAACGGCGGCATCTCCTACATGGCGCTCGACAAGGACGGCGATGCCGGCACGACCGCCGCCACCGAGGTTGCCTTGGCCCAGGTCGCGGACGGCGAAGGCCAGGACGTGATCGAGATGATCGAGAACGCGCCGCCCGGCCCCATCGAGACCGAGTGGGGAATTGGCTTTCGCGAGTACGACGAGTGCATGGAGTACATCCGTGCCAACAACATCACGGCCCCGCCGGGGGGCGTTGCCCTGCCCCTGCGCTATACCGTGCATGAGGAGCCGACCTACTCCATCGTCTCGTCCAATGCCCTGTGGCGCGACCCTTCGCGCAAGGACGAAGCCGAGCGCGTGCGCAAGTACGAGCGCGACCACGGTCGCCGCAACCTCTACTTCCCGCAGGTGCTGCGCGATGCGCGCCGGATGGAGGAGTATTACCCGGGCCTCTCGCCCTCGAGCCCGGAGTGCATGGACAAGCTCGGCGTGTCGCTCGCGCACATTGAGTCCAAGTGCAAGAACTTCTACGACTCCGAAGAGGTGCGCAGCGTCTTCTATCTGGAGATCGAGAAGCTCCTGCTCGACTTCTTCCCCGGCGCCACCGACGCCCTCGTGTACAACCACGACGTGTTCAACAAGGACTACGACGGCGATCGTAGGGAAGATCAGGACGCCAAGAACCCCGGCGTCAACGCCGGCTACGCCAACCTCGTCCACAACGATCTCAACGACAACAGCGGCCGCGTGCGCTGCCACGAGCTCTTGACCAAGAACCTGCGCAACTTCGGCCGTGAGCAGCACCACACCGAGGCCGAGGCCGACGAGAAGATGTCCCGCCGGTTCATGTCGATCAACCTCGCCAAGCCCATGGAGACCGTGGAGCAGTTCCCGTTCGTGCTGTGCGCCTGGCCGTCGTTTGCGGACCAGCCCTACATCACCAACTACCGCATCTACGACGACCGCGTCGGCGAGACCACCCGCTTCACCCATCGGGCCGACCACGAGTGGTATTGGTTCCCGCAGCAGAAATCCACCGAAGTCTCGATGCTGAAATGCTACGACTCCATCACCGACGGCTCGGTGTCTCGCTGGTCGTTCCACTCCGCCTGCGTCGATCCGACCGCGCCGGAGGACGCCCGCTGCCGCAAGAACGTGGTGGTGCGCTCGTTCGTCTTTTTCTAGACTCCAAGATCGAGCCTCCGGCAGGGCCGCTCGTCCCTTAGGGCCGTCCCGAACACATGGGCGACGAAATCGGCCAGCGCGACTTCCATGCGGAAGACTTCAGCCGCTTTCGTCGGCGGCTGGCGGAGGAGACCGACCTCGTCGAAGCGCTGTTCCGCGACGGTGGTTTCAGCACGCGGGGGGATATCACCGGGTTCGAGCTCGAGGCGTGGATCGTCGATGGCGACGGCAATCCCTCGCCGGTCAACCAAGAGTTGCTTCGCACGGTGGACGATCCCCTGCTGGTGCCCGAGCTTGCGACATTCAGCGTCGAACTGAACGGCAGCCCCACACGCCTCACGGGGCGCGTCTTCTCGCGCATCTTCGACGAGCTGAACGCCACCTGGACCCGCTGCATCGAAGGCGCCCACCAGATCGGCTGCCGTCTCGTCAGCATCGGCACACTGCCCACCGTGCAGCCCGAGCTCCTGCATTCGAGCAACATGTCGCCCATGGTGCGGTATCAGGCCCTCAACGACCGCATCATGGCGGTGCGCGACGGCGCGCCGCTCGAGATCGACATCAAGGGCATCGACCATCTCGCGATGGAACACGACGACGTGATGCTGGAAGCAGCCACCACCTCGTTTCAGATTCACTTGCAGTGCCTGCCCGACCGTGCCGTGCGCGACTTCAACGCCTCTCTCGCCGTTTCCGCGCCCATGGTGGCGCTGGCGGCGAATTCGCCGTTCCTGTTCGGCCGTTCGCTTTGGGCGGAGACCCGCATTCGGCTGTTCGAGCAGGCGGTGTCGATGGGCGCGCGAAACCCGGAACGGGTCACATTCGGCACAGGCTATGCAAAGGACTCCTTGTTCGAGCTCTTCCGCGAGAACCAAAGCGTGCATCGCGTGCTGATTCCGTTCGTGCAACCCGACGAGCCACCGAGCAAGTACAGCCATGTGCGTTTCCAGAACGGCACGGTGTGGCGCTGGAACCGACCGCTGCTCGGCTTCGACTTCGACGGCCAGCCCCACGTTCGCATTGAGCATCGGGTGACGCCCTCCGGGCCCACGATTCGCGACAGCGTCGCCAATGCGGCGGCCTATCTCGGCATGGTGCGGGGCCTCGTCGACCTGCATCCGGGCATCATTGAGCAGGAGCTCGATTTCGCCACGGCACGGCGAAACTTCTACCGCGCCGCCCAGATGGGGCTCGAAGCCGACATCTCCTGGCCTGGCCTCGGCACCGTGTCCGTGCGCAGGCTCCTACAGGACACGCTGCTTCCGCTTGCCGACAAGGCCCTGCAAGAACTCGACATTCCTCGGGAAGAGACGGAACGCTACCTCGACATCGTCGCCGCCCGGGTGGAAAGCGGCCGCAACGGGGCTGCATGGCAAACCGAATGGGTGCGCCGCCACGGCTCGGACTGGAGCGGCCTCACCTGCGCCTATCTCGACAAGCAGGAAACCGGCGAGCCCGTGCATACATGGGCTATCTGAGCGGCGCGCCCGTGCGCACCACGACGACGCTGCCAGCGCAGGTCGCGGCACTGCCGGCAGCGGGACTGTTGGCCGCGCTCGGCGGCCCCACGTTGTTCGACCTTCGGCATCCCGGCAAACCGCCGCTCTTCGTGTCCACGCTCCTGCACGGCAACGAAACATCGGGCTGGGACGCGGTGCGCCGAATTGCCCTCAGCGACGAGGCCCCGGAGTTTTCGTGGATGCTGTTCCTCGGCAACGTCCAGGCGGCAGCGCAAGGCGCCCGCTCCCTGCCGGAGCAACCCGATTTCAACCGCATCTGGAACGCATCCGCCACAGACGACAGGGCGCGCCCGACTGCCGATGGTGGCATCTGGCAGGACAGCCACGCGCACCCCGCCGAGGCGCAACTTGCCGATGCCGTGACGCAAGCAGCGAAGGCGGCGAAGCCGTTCTTCGCTGTGGACGTACACAACAACTCCGGGCACAACCCGCCCTATTCCGTGATCACGTCGCTCGACCCAACAACCCTTGCGGCAGCGGCGGCGTTCTCGCCCCGAGCCATTCATGCGCGCCAGCCGGCGGGCGTGCAAACCCGGCGCTTCGCCCGTTTCTGTCCTGCCGTCACCATCGAGACTGGACAGCCGGAAGACCCACAAAGCGCCGAGCGTGCCGAGGCGTACCTGCTCGATAGCCTTCGCAGCGCCGAGCCTCCCTCCGCCGAGCACTCCCGGCTCGCGCTCTTTGAGAACACCGTTCGCGTGACGGTTCGGGGCGATGTCGAACCGCATCCGGGGCTGGAACGACTCAACTTCGGCGTTGCCGCACCCGGCCAGTGCATTGCCCATCGCGGCGAACTGGTGGCCGAGGACAGCCAAGGCCGGGTCGTCACCGATCAATACCTCGAAGCCGACGGCAGCGCCACGCGCCTGACGCGCTCGGTCACCCTTTCCATGTACACGAGCGACGTTGCCATCGCCCGCCAAGACTGCCTTTGCTACTTCATGACGCAGGTGGCCGCATGAGCGCGAGCGACGCCCGCCGTTACGTCACGGTCGGCGGTCGATTCGAGATGCTGCACGGCGCAATCGAAAGCCCCACCGTTGCCTACGAAACCTGGGGCCAACCGACGCCAGCCGGTGACAACGCGGTGCTCCTCTTTACCGGCCTATCGCCATCCGCCCATGCGGCGTCGTCGCCGGACGATCCCACCAGCGGCTGGTGGGAGGACATGATCGGCCCGGACAAGCCCATCGACACCTCCCGGCTCTTCGTCGTTTGCGTCAACTCCCTCGGCAGCTGTTTCGGCTCCACCGGGCCCGCCTCCGAACGCCAGGAAGGCGGCACGTATCGCCTCGACTTCCCCGTCTTGACGCTTGAAGACATCGCCCGCGCTGGACATGCGGTGGTGGAGCACCTCGGTCTGACGCGGCTCAAGGCCGTGGTAGGGCCTTCCATGGGCGGAATGACCGCCCTCGCCTACGCCATCCTCCACCCAGGCCACGCGGAGGGGCTCGTCTCCATCTCCGCCGCAGCCCGCAGCCTGCCCTTCTCCATCGCCTTGCGCTCCCTGCAACGCGAACTGATCCGCTCGGACCCCGCCTGGGCCAATGGCAAGTACGCCTATGACTCGCCACCCGTGCTAGGCATGCGTCTGGCGCGCAAGCTCGGCATGATTACCTATCGCTCGGCCAAGGAATGGAGCGGACGTTTCGGCCGCGAACGTGCCACCGACGACCTGGCCGTGGGGGCAAGGTTCGACATCGACTTCGAGATCGAGTCGTATCTCGAAGCCCACGCCAACAAATTCATCGGCACCTTCGATGCCAACTGCTATCTCTACCTTTCGCGGGCCATGGACCTGTTCGACGTGGCGGACCACGGCGGCTCCGTCGAGGCCGGCCTTGCGCGGATCAAGGCTGAACGGGCCCTCATCGTCGGCGTCGAGACCGATTTCCTGTTCCCTTTGCAGCAACAGCGGGAACTTGCCGAAGGGCTAGGACCCACCGTCGGCGACGTCGATTTCCACCCCCTTCCCTCGATCCAAGGCCACGACTCCTTTTTGGTGGACATGGACCGATTCCGGCCCGTCGTGGCACGGTTCTTCGAAGGGTAGTCGAGTCTTCGGTGAAGGGCGCCTGCGCGCCCTAACGGGCGCGTTGGCAGTTCGCTGCGCGAACTGATGGCCTTTGTGCTCGCGCATTCGCTCGCAGCTACGGCTAGGAGCCTGCGCCGTTTCCTAGGGCGCAGGCTCTGGCGCTCCTCCGGCTTCTGCGAACAGCCGCCGCTACGTCGCGGCCAGCACCTTGATGTGGCTGGCTACCAGGTCCGGTCGCTGCATTGGGATGAAGTGGGTGAGCTCGGGGAGGTACACGTCCCGACCGTTGGGGAAGGCGGCGGCGAGGCCCTCCCAGGTCGGGGATTGGGAAAAGTCCATCGGGCCGTCGCGGGTTTCACGCTTGTGGGCGCGCAGCACCGTCACCGGATGGGGAAGCGACTCGATGATGGGCATGAGGTCGGGGCGGCCGCTGCCTAGGTAGATGGATGCTTCCACCACGGGCGGGCAGGCAAGGATGAAGCGGGCACCATCGGCGATGACCCCGTGATCGCAGTAGTCGCGCAGCACTTCAGGTCGCCAGAGGCTGAATGGATGGCGATCCTTGAAGCGCTCGAACATCGCGGCTCGCGAGTCCCATTCGTAGCGGCGGCGGGACACCGGGTGGTCTTCGGCGGAGAGGAAGGCACCGACGGGGTGGTCGCGCACGGCGTCCGGCGACATGATTACCGGGTCCACCAAGAGCAGGCTTTTGAACCGCTTCGGGTGGGCCGAGGTCGCCTGCACCACTGAGTGCCCGCCCATGGAGTGGCCGACGCCGATGGCGCTTTCGATGCCCATCGCCTCCACGAACGCAGAAACGTCGGCCCCGAACTCGCTCCACTCGTAGGGCCCCTGCTTGGTAGAACGACCGTGGCCGCGCATGTCGAGGGCGTAGGCGTGGAAGCCCGGGCCTAGTTCCGCAACGGTTTGATCCCAGCAACGGGCGTGGAAGCCCGTGGCGTGAACCAAGAGCACTTGTGGGTCACCTGGCTTGCCCCACTCGAAGTACGCGATGTCAATGCCGCGCAGGCGCAAGGACTGCTGGCGCGGCCTGTCATTCGAATGCGTCAATCAGGCGACCCTTGTGTGCTCGTCAAGACGCTCTGGAGGAACGGCATCTTGCCGTCCGCCGCCCGAAGGGCGCACATGACACCTCCGAGGCGGCGCGCATCACGGTCCCTGGAGGGCGGACGCCGTCCTCCAGAGATACACGCGCCGGCAGCTTTTGGACAGCCCTTCGGGACTATCGGATCTCCGTCAACGCCTGATACGTGAGCGTCTTCATCTCGGCGCGCAGGGGCCACGGCGAGCCCAGGAGCTGGATCATGCCGATGACGATCAGGTCCTCCACCGGATCGATCCAGAACACCGTGCCAGCAGCCCCGCCCCAGTTGTATTCGCCCGCGGAACCCATCACTCGCGCCGCCACCGGGTCGGTGACGATGCCGAAGCCGAGGCCAAAGCCGAACCCGCCCGGCAGCAGAGTGTCGAACGGACGCTCGCCGGCACCCCCGGACGTGAGGGCACCACCCAGGTGGTCCTGGCTCATGTAGGCAACCGTTTTGGGCCCGAGGATGCGCACGCCGTCCAGCTCGCCCCCGCGCCGCATCATCTCGCAGAAGCGCAGGTAGTCCATCGTCGTGGAGACGAGGCCGCCGCCGCCGGAGAAGAGCGTGGTGTCGGTGTAGCCGACGAGCACTTCCTCGTCACTGCCCGTCTGCACCAGCGTCTCGTTCTCGGCATCCCATGTGTGGTTCGGCAGGAAGCGGTCGCGCTTGTCCTCCGGCACGTTGAAGAAGGTGTCCTCCATGCCGAGGGGATCGAAGATGCGTTCCTTCAGGAAGACGTCAAACGTCTGCCCGGAGATGCGCTCCACGACAACGCCGGTGATGTCAACCGCCACGCTGTAGTGCCATTGCGCGCCGGGCTCGAACTTGAGCGGAATCGCGGCGATCTTCTCGGTCAGTTCATCGAGGTCCTTGGAACTCCAAAGCTCCGCCGCCTGATAGCGCTGGTCCACGGCATCCGCAGGGTTGAAGCCATACGAAAGTCCCGTCGTGTGGCTCAACAGCTGCTGCATCGTCATCTCGTTCTCGGCCGGGCGGATCACGCCGTCGTCTCCGAGCACGGTGAGGTTCTCGAACTCCGGCACGAACTTGCTCACCGGGTCCGAAAGCTGAAACTTGCCCTCCTCGTAGAGGATCATCGCCGCAACGGCCGTGATGGGCTTGGTCATCGAGAAGATGCGGAACAGGGCATCCTTTTCGAGGGGACGATCGTCGTTCGCCCCGCGATTGCCGACAGCCTCAAAATGAACGATGGCGCCATCGCGAGCCACCAGCGTGACGACGCCGGCCAGCTTGCCCTCGTCCACATAACCTTGCGCCATGGCGGTGATGCGGTCGAGTCGTTCTGCGGACATGCCCACCTCGTCCGCAGGCGCTTCGCGCAGGTCCGCGGCGGTGGCCGAAGCGCTGAACGCCAGTGCGAGCAGCATCCATCCCAGTCTCTTCATTCGGGGTTCCCCTCGTCCATTCGAATTCGAGCGCGCACAATGATGGCGGCGCAGCCAATGGTCAAGCGGTGAAGATGTCCGAATAGCGCTCCCGCAGTTCGTTTTTTTGCACCTTGCCCATGGCGTTGCGGGGTAGTTCTTCCACGCAAAGGACGCGCTTCGGCTGCTTGTAGCGGGCGAGGTTACCGCGCAAGTGGGCGTCCACGCGATCTTCGGAAACACCATCGGCGGCGACCAGGACGGCGACGACGGCCTCGCCGAAGTCCGGATGCGGCACGCCGATGACGGCGGACTCGGTCACCTCGGGCATCTCGTCGAGCAGCCGCTCCACTTCCTTGGGATAGACGTTGTAGCCACCAGAGATGACGAGGTCCTTGGCGCGGCCGACGATGGAGAACCGCCCCTCGGCATCCATCACGCCAAGATCGCCGGTGCGGAAAAAGCCGTCGGCGCGGAACTCCTCGGCGGTGCGTTCGGGCATCCGCCAGTACCCGGAGAAGACGTTCTGGCCACGTACTTCGATGCCGCCGACTTCGCCCGGACCGAGCACTTGGCCGTCTTCGGAGGCGATTCGCGCTTCGATGCGCGGGAGCGCGAAGCCAACACTGCCGGCCACGCGCTCCCCGTCGAGCGGATTGGAGGTGTTCATCAAGGTTTCGGTCATGCCGTAGCGCTCCAGGATGCGCTTGCCCGTGCGTGCCTCGAACTCGGCGAAGGTCTGTTCCGTGAGCGGCGCGGAACCGGAGATGAAAAGGCGCACCCCGGCAGCGAGCGCCGCATCGAAGCGAGGATCGGCAAGGAGGCGCGTGTAGAACGTCGGCACGCCCATCAGCACCGTGGCGTTCGGCAATTCGGCGATCAACGCGTCGATGTCGAAGCGGCGCTGGAAGATCACCGGGGTGGCGCGCAGGAACGCGCAGTGCAGGGCGACGAAGAGGCCGTGGACATGGAAGATCGGCAGCGCGTGCAGGAGGACATCGTCATCCTGCCAGCCCCAGTAGCGATCGAGCGCCAGGACATTGCTGGCGAGGTTGTTGTGGCTCAGCATGGCGCCCTTGGCACGACCGGTGGTGCCGGAGGTGTAGAGGATGGCCGCGAGGTCACCGTCGTCGCGCACAATGGTGTCTTGCACCGGCTCGGCCCCTGCCAAACGCGTGCGCCAGGTGCCGTCGGACTCGGTCAGGGTTTCGACCTGCACGCCGCCGTTTCCGGCTTCCGGGTCGGTGGCGACGAAAAGGCGGGGCTCGGAGTCCTCGATGAAGTAGGCCACCTCGCGCGGCGTGTATGCGGTGTTCACCGGCACGTACACGGCGCCGATCTTGAGACAGGCGAGATAGAGGGCCACGGTCTCGGGCAGCTTCGGAAGCTGCGCCAGAACCCTGTCGCCCGGGGCCACGCCCGCTGCCGCCAGGGCGCCGGCGGCAAGTTCCACCTGGCCCTTAAGGCGGGCGTAGGTCCAGTCCGGCGCATCCGCCTGCACCAGTGCCGGCTTGTCCAGTGAGCGCGAGAAGGCGTGTTCGAACCGCGAATACAGGTTCATGGCGGGCCCGAGCGATTGCGAACCCGCGATGGTAACGCG
This sequence comes from Gammaproteobacteria bacterium, assembly GCA_009839405.1. GTDB lineage: Bacteria > Pseudomonadota > Gammaproteobacteria > Pseudomonadales > Azotimanducaceae > VXYL01. The sequence goes on along the minus strand of VXPR01000288.1, from coordinate 4,162 downwards.
CGCGCTCTGCTGTCACAGCCGCCGGTCGACTCGGTTGGCGCGTTTCCCCTGCCCTTAGCGACGCTTGACTTGACCCCGGCCGGCTCTGCAAATTGCCGCCCTTATTCATTCCGGCCCAGCCAATGTCCGAAATTCTCTGGCGACCCGATGACGACACCATCGCGCAGGCGAACCTGACGGCGTTTGCGGCGCCGCGCGGCTTCACGCCACCCGATTACGACGCCTTGCACGCGTGGTCTATCGAGCGGCGGGCGGAGTTCTGGAGTGCCGTTTGGGAGGACGGCGGCCTGATTGCCAGTCGCCAGGCGGACACGCCACTCGCCGATGACGATCGGTTCCCGGGTTCCCGCTGGTTTCCCGGTGCGCGGCTCAACTTCGCCGAGAACCTGCTGCGGGCGGCTGCCGACCCGGTCCAGCGCCATCGCGTCGCCATCGTCTCCGCGCTCGAGAGCGGACAGCGACGCGAACTAACGTATGCCGAACTCGCCGCCGCCACCGCGTCCCTAGCCGCAGAGCTGCGCGAGATCGGCGTTAGTCCCGGCGATCGTGTAGCCGGATGGCTGCCAAACGTGCCGCAGACGGTGATCGCCATGCTCGCAACCGCCAGCATTGGCGCCGTGTGGTCGTCCTGTTCGCCGGACTTCGGCACCGAAGGCGCCCTCGACCGCTTCGGACAGATCCAGCCGGTGGTGCTCATCGCCTGCAAGCGCTACCAATACGGCGGACGCACGTTCGACGTGCGCGAACGCGCCGAGTCGGTGGCTGCGGCGCTGCCTTCGGTTCGCCGCCTGCTATGGGTCGCAACCGACGCGCCCGATGCCATTGACGACGCATTGCGTCGCTTTTCGGATGCCGAGTCACGCTTCGAACAGCTGCCGTTCGAGCATCCCCTCTATGTCATGTATTCGTCTGGCACCACCGGCAAGCCCAAGTGCATCGTCCACGGCGCCGGCGGCACGCTGCTGCAGCATTGGAAGGAACACCGGCTGCACGCCGACTTGGCGCCGGACGACACGCTGTTCTTCTTCACCACCTGCGGCTGGATGATGTGGAACTGGCTGGTCTCCGCGTTGGCCGTGGGCTGCCGCATCGTCCTCTATGACGGCTCGCCGTTCCATCCCACACCGGGCGCGCTGATGGAACTCGCGGAGCGGGAACGCATCACCGCGTTCGGCGTGAGTGCCAAGTACCTTTCCGCGCTGCAGAAGGCCGGCGTCCGCCCCGCCAAGACGCACGATCTCGCCGCAATGCGCAGCGTGCTTTCCACCGGCTCGCCGCTTACGGAGGGCGGCTTCCGCTATGTCTGCCGCGACGTGCGCCCCGGCGCCTGGCTCGCCTCCATCTCGGGCGGCACCGACATCCTCTCCTGCTTCGTGCTCGGCAATCCGTGGCTGCCCGTGCGCATCGGCGAAATCCAGTGCAAGGGCCTCGGCATGGCCGTGGACGTGTTCGACGAGTTCGGGCAGCCTGCGCAAGGCATCAAGGGCGAACTCGTCTGCACCAAGTCGTTCCCCAGCGCCCCCGTCGGATTCTGGAACGATCCGGGCGGAGCCCGCTACCGCGAGGCCTATTTCGACCGGTTCCCGCACGTTTGGGCCCACGGTGACTTCGCCGAGATCACCGAGCACGGCGGCATCGTCATCCACGGCCGCTCCGATGCCGTGTTGAACCCCGGCGGCGTCCGCATCGGCACCGCCGAAATCTACCGCGTGGTGGAAGCCTTAGACGAGGTGGTAGAAGCCCTAGCCATCGGCCAGGAATGGGACGACGACACCCGCGTCGTGCTGTTCGTAGTCCTCCGCCAAGGCGAGTCCCTGACCGCGGAACTCCGCACCACCATCCGCGGCAACATCCGCCGGCAAGCCAGTCCCCGCCACACTCCGGCAGTCATCGCCCAAGTCCCAGACATCCCCCGCACCCTAAGCGGCAAGATCGCCGAACTCGCCGTGCGCGAAACCGTCCACGGCCGGGAGGTCACCAACCTCTCGGCCCTTGCCAACCCAGAATCCTTGGCGGCCTTCAGCAACCACCCGGAGCTCGCCCAAGCGGACTAACGGGTCACGTGATCTCTACGGTCTCGACCCGCTCGGCGATCTTGGCCGCCCATTCGGCAGGGCCTACTTGGTGGGTGGAGCGGCCCTTGGAGTCCACGGCGACGGTTACCGGCATGTCGCGGACTTCAAACTCGTAGATGGCTTCCATGCCTAGGTCTTCGAAGGCCAGGAGGCGGGAGGCGGTGATGGCCTTGGCGACGAGGTAGGCGGCACCGCCGACGGCGATCAGGGAGACGGCCTCGTTGTCGCGTATGGCTTCGATGGCTTCCGCGCCGCGTTCGCCCTTGCCAATCATGCCGAGAAGGCCCGCTTGCTCGAGCATGGCACGGCTGAACTTGTCCATGCGGGTTGCGGTGGTGGGGCCGGCGGGGCCCACCACTTCGTCGCGCACCGGGTCCACCGGCCCGACGTAATAGATGAAGCGGCCCTGGAAATCCACCGGAAGAGGTTCGCCTCGTTCCAGCATCTCCACCAAGCGGCGGTGGGCGGCGTCTCGGCCGGTCAGGATCTTGCCCGAAAGCAGGACCGTGTCCCCGGCCTTCCACTCGGAGGTCTCCGCCCGGGTGATCCCGTCGAGGTCGACGCGACGCACGTCGTCGCCCAGTTCGAAGGCCACATCTGGCCAATCGGAAAGGTCCGGCGGCTCGAAGGTCGCCGGGCCAGAGCCGTCGAGTTCGAACTTGAGGTGCCGGGTGGCGGTGCAATTGGGGATCACCGCCACGGGCTTGTTGGCCGCATGGGTCGGGTATTCCTTCACCTTCACGTCGAGCACCGTGGTCAGGCCGCCGAGGCCCTGGGCACCGATCCCCAACCCGTTGACGCGGTCGAAGAGTTCGAGCCGCAGTTCCTCCAGACGGTTCGCTGGCCCGCGCTCCTTCAGTTCGTGAATGTCGATGGGCGCCATCATCGCCTCTTTGGCGAGCAGCATCGCCTTCTCCGGCGTGCCGCCGATGCCGACGCCGAGAATGCCCGGTGGACACCAGCCGGCGCCCATGTCCGGCACTACATCGACGATCCAGTCGGCCACCGAATCCGACGGATTCAGCATCCGGAACTTGGCCTTGGCTTCGCTGCCGCCGCCCTTGGCGGCCACTTCCACGGTGAGCCGGTCACCGGGCACGATGCGGGTGTGGATCACCGCCGGGGTGTTGTCGCCGGTGTTGGGGCGGGCACCGTCCGGATCGGCCAGCACAGACGCCCGCAGCACATTGTCGGGCAGCGCAAAGCCCCGCCGGACACCCTCGTTGACCATGTCCTCAACGCTCAGGGTCGCATCCCAAGACACGTCCATGCCGACTTCCAGGAAGACGATGACGATGCCTGTGTCCTGACAGATGGGACGCTTGCCGAGGGCGCACATGCGCGAGTTGACGAGCACCTGCGTCAGCGCCGCCTTGGCCGCTGGCGACTCTTCCCGCTCCCAAGCCGCCGCCATCGCCCGGATGAAGTCCGGTGGATGGTAGTAGGAGATGTACTGCAGGGCGTCGGCGACGCTGTCGATCAGGTCGTCCTGGCGTATGACGGTCATGGTGCCGGGCCGGCTTCGGGGCGTCCCCGTGCAGTCGCGTGCAAGAGTGCGCCCCGGGACCAGAAGCCGCCTATTGCCGACGCAGCCGGTATTCGCGTCCCCACGTTCCCTGCACGCCGCCGGTGCCGCCGCCCGACTCGAGGTCCGTGCCGTACGGCGACTTGACCTCCACCGTGTTGCGCGACGCCCAATCGAGCCGAATCCGGCCAGCACGCGCGGTGCGGTCGCCGGTCACCATCAGCGTGCCGCGCTGCTTGCGGACCTTGCGCGCCTCCAGCGGCTGTTCGTACTCGTACTCCAGTTCCGGCGAAATGACGAGCGTGACGACGTCGCCGCCGGAAACCGTCGTGTTGTATTGCCCCGGAAAGAGCGCCTTGTGTGCAGCAGTGGGCTCGATGCCCTGCGGCCCCGCCGCGCCGCAGGCGACAAGAACCAAGGCCGCGCCGGCGGCCAGCAGGATCTTCGCGGGTCGGATGGCAAACCTGAACATGAGACCGTTCCCCCTTTGCATGTAGTGCATGTGGTCAGCGGATAGGAGCATCGTCAAGCAACGCCAGCCTGTCAACATGAAGGTGCCTGC
>VXPR01000122.1 GCA_009839405.1 Gammaproteobacteria bacterium | reverse complement strand
CCCGGGGTATTTTACTGTGCGTGGCTTGCGCGTGACGGAAAGGTGGGTTGTGTTCTCGTGGCGCTTGGGGGGTGCGGGCCGGGGTTTGCGCAGCTCCGGCGGCGGCGGCTACGGCGCCGCCGATTACCGCCTCACCGACTTCGTGCAGCGATTTCCCGCCTTGCGCCAGGGCCCGAATGGCGAAATCGCTCTCACGGCACTCCCTTCCGGCAGCGACCGAGAAGCCACGTTCTCGCTCACGACCGGCGTCGCCATCCCCCTCAAGGGCCCCTGGGAACTGGACCTCGCCTACCGCTACACCGACGGCGGTGATGTCGAGACCGACCTTGGAGACATCGACATCGTCCGTTACCGAGCAGACGGAACCCGCCGCGACCTCGCCATCCCCATCGACCGCACCGCCGGCGAACACCGCTCGCACACCCTTTCGGCAACCCTGCGCTGGCGCTACGAGACTGCTCCGTAGAAACACGCCGCTTGCAGAAAACCAACCCTGCCTCGTAGGGGCGGGGCTTGTCCCCGCCCGTCTTGAATGCGCCGAGGAACTCGTCGAAGCGCAGCAGTTCGCGCAAGCGAACTGCCAACGCGCCCTGAAGGGGCGCGCTAGCGCGGTCCCTCGGAGGGAGGCAGAGCGGCCTTCTCAGAGGGACCGTGCGCCTTGCTTACCGCTTCAGCCGCATCCGCCCCAGGAAGTCGCCTTTGCCGATCGGCGTGCCCTTCATGCGCAGCATGTCGTAGGTGGTGGTGGCGTGGAAGTAGAAGTTGGGCAGGGAGAAGGTGAGCAGGAAATCCTCCGCCACGAAGGGCATGGCGCGGCTGCCCATGCGGAACTCCATCTCCTTGCCGGCGAGGGCGTTCACCGTGTCCGCCGAATAGTCGGCCAGTGCCTTGCGGGCATCCCCTACCATGTCGCGCAGGCCGCCGTAGTCGAGGTCGTTCATGGTCGGCGGGCTGAACACGCCAGCCTCGACGCCCTGAATCGCGCCGAGCGAGTGGTGCGTGACGGAGATGAGCTGGAAGCGGAACGGCAGCATGTCGTCGATCAGTCGCATCTCGACCACTTCGCCGAGGTCGATGCCGTTCGCCTCGCAATGCTCGCGCCCCTTGTCGAGGACGCCTTCCACGGAACTCAGGATTTGAAGATAGGTGCCGACGGTGGCGTCGTACAACGAAACGGGCATGGGTTTGCCTCCACAAATGGCAGGTTTGGGTGAACGGTGCTGCGCGGTAAGTGCAGCCTCGCGGTCAGTGTAGCAGCCAGCAGGGCCCGGCAGGGCTGCTCGGCGGGCCGAAAGCCTCGCACCCAGTCATCGAGCGCAAGTGATTTCGCTTCGCTCACGCCGCCCGGATGGTGCAGAATGTGGCCGTCAATCGCTTGCGCGCTTCGCCGCTGGCGCGCCCTGTAGGGCGCGTCGGCAGTTCGCTGGGGCGAACTGCTGGCCTTCGTGCTCGCATTCGCTCGCAGCTACGGCTGCCAGCCAGCCGGACTTCGCCGCTGGCGCGGAAAGTCCGACAGGCCAATAGCGCGGCAAGCCCGAAAGGCCGCTGGGAGGAAGGGATGAGAATCGCGAAAATCCTCGGCATCGTGGCGCTGGTGTATGTGCTGCTCGTGACCGTGTTCGAGAGCCTGCTGGGCTATTTCCAGCCTCAAGGTCCGGGCACTCTGGTCATCACCACCACCGACGCCGACGGGAATCCTCACGATCGCGTGCTGTCGGAGCTCGAAAGCGACGGCAAGGCCTATGTGGCCGTGAACCACTGGCCGCGGGCTTGGTATGGCCATGTGCTGGCCAATCCAGAGGTCACGATCCGACGCGGCGAGGATCCCGCCGGGCAACCTCACACCGCCGTCGCCCTCGCCCGCGACGAGGAGGTGAGGGTGGCTGCGGACAACCCCACCGGGGTTGTCTTCCGAATCCTCACCGGCTTTCCGCCGCGGCATTTCGTGCGGCTCGATCCGAAGGACGAAACCGCGCCATCGAGCGCCCCGTAACGCGCACGAGCCCCTTAGGCAGCCGTCACGGCCGTTCCGCTGGCTGTGACCATGAGCATGCTGCCGCCCTGTCCCACCACCTCGTAGTCGAGGTCCACGCCGACCACGGCATTGCCGCCCAAGTCCTGCGCCGCGTATTCCATCTCTTCGAGCGCAATCTGGCGCGCTTTCTGCAACTCCTTCTCGTAGGAGGCGGAGCGGCCGCCGACGATGTCACGGATGCCGGCGAAGAAATCGCGGAAGATGTTGGCGCCGACGATGGCCTCGCCGGTGACGATGCCGTGGTAGTTGCGGATGGCCTTGCCTTCGATGTTCTGGGTGGTGGTGAGGATCATGGGTTCGCCTTGGTTGCAGGAAGCCGCAAGGATGCGTGGCGATGCGGCAACCGGCAAGCGCAAGATTGGGTGATCGGCCCGGCGAGTCGTAAACTGACGTGCAGTTGCTGATTTGGGGGACAGATGCCGGGACCACTTGCGGACCTGCGTGTAGTGGAACTCGCCACGGCCATTCAGGGGCCTGCGGTCGGGTTGCACTTTGCCAACATGGGCGCGGATGTCGTCAAGGTGGAACCGCCCATGGGCGACGCCAGTCGCTACCACCGGGGCGTCAACAACAACCTGCCGGCGGACGCCTACAACTCGCAGTTCATCGCCATGAACAAGGGCAAGCGCTCATTGGTGCTCGACTTGCACGTCGCGCCGGGTCCCGACGTGATGCACGCCCTGCTCGCCACCGCCGACGTGTTCGTGAGCAACTATCGCGCCGAGGCACTCGGGCGGATGACGCTTGACCCAGACACCTTGTCCGAGCGCTATCCGAGCCTGGTGGTGGGCCACGTCAACGGCTTCGGGCCGCACGGCCCGGACGCCGCCAAGGCCATGCTCGATGGCGCCGCCCAAGCCCGCGGCGGAATCGCCAGCATGACCGGTCAGCCCGGCGAGACCGCAACGCCGCCGGGCGCGGCCATCGCCGACCACGCCGGCGCCATGCAGCTCGCCCTCGCCTGCGTCACGGCGCTCGCAGCTCGGGCCGGGAACGGCCGCGGCCAGGTGGTGCGGACCTCCTCGCTCGGGGCACAGCTTTGGCTGCAGATGTGGGAGCTACAGCACTCGTTCCTCACCGGCACGCCGCTGTCCCGCGAAGGCGGCCATCACCCCAACATCAAGGCGCCCTATGGCATGTACACGTCCCAAGATGGCGTCGATGTGCTGTTCGTGGCGGCCATGACGGACGATGCCTGGAGCGAGTTCTGGATCTTCGCGGATCGCCCCGAAACCATCCTCATGGAGGAGTGGAACACGCCCGGCAAGCGCATCGGCGTGACGGGCGCGGACGACGGCGTGGCCGAGATTCGCGCCCTCATGCGGGACGCCTTCGCCAGCAAGCCGTGGCGCGAGTGGGAAGCCTTCTTCGCGACCCAGCCGGAGATCATCTGGGAACGCGTACGCGGCCACGGCGACATCCCCACCGACCCGCAGAACGTGGCCAACGATTACGTCGTTGATCTGGACTTGCCGGTTAGCGGCACCACCCCAACCGTGGGCACCCTCATGCACTTCAGCAGAACGCCGACGCCGCATCCGTCCCCGCCCCCTGCGCTCGGCGCTGACACCGCCGAAATCATGGCGGAACTTGGCTTCGACGACGAGACGGCAAACCGCGTGATAGCCCACGCAACTGCAACCCGCGACGCAATGCGCGCTGCCCTCCTAGGCGCAGACTGACAACCCCTCGCCTTAAGCCACCACTGGCAACACTTCGCGGCCCACGCGCTCTAGCACGTCGAAGCGGGTATCGAAGTTCGGCAGGATCATCACTTGGTCGAGGCCCACTTCCGCCAGCTCCAGCAGGCGTTCGGCGAGGGCTTCGCGGGTGCCGATCATGGATGACGCCTGCAGCACTTCCGAGGTCAGGAACCGTTCCTCTTCCGGCAGCACCCAGCAGTTGTGGCCGGCATGGATGCGCTGGTGGCGACGCTCCGCGGGGTGGCTTTCGATCATGGCGCGGTAGTCGTCCCAGATGCCGGCGAGGGCGCCGGAAGGCTGGCGGCCGAAGTTGCGGAACTGATCGTAGGCGAAATGGACGCCGGCCATGGCCATTGCGCCGCACTCTGCCTTGACGCGGGGGGAATCTACGGCTTCGCCCGGGTCCAGCACCACCATCGTGGTGAGCCCGGTGGTGTAGTAGGCGTCGCGGTCGATCTCGCGACCGGCGTTGCGGGCGCCGTCCTCGATCATGCGCCAGATGTTGAGCATGACGGCGCGATTGGCCGGCATGGCGAGCACTGCGCCGTCGCCGTGCCTGCCGGCGAGCCCGAGCGACTTGGGGCCGAAGCCGGATACGTAGAGCGGGATGCGGTCCTGGAAGTTGACGAAGCCGTCGTCGGGCATGATGTGGCGGATGGGGCGTTCCTCGCCGCCCCGCCGGAACATCGCTTCCTCCCCGCAGAGCAGCGGCGCGAGGGTTTCAAGATAGGCGTCGAACTCGCGGATGCGCTGCGGCGGGAATCCCATCACCCGCATGGCGGTGTTGCCACTGCCGACTCCGAAGAAGGTGCGCCCCGGCGCCAGCGCGTTGATGGTGGCGATGCCGGAGGCATTGTTTGGCGCCGGCCGCGTGCCGGTGATGGCCACTCCCGTCCCGAGATGGATGGTCTTGGTGCGCACTGCTGCCAGCGCCAGCGCCGCGTAGCAGTCCGACCAGAGCATCTGGCTGTCGGCGAGCCAGGCGTGCGAATAGCCGAGTTCCTCGGCGCGAACGATGTAGTCGATGTCCTTGACGTGGGAAGCGACGCAGATGCCGATGTCCATGCGGTTGTTCCTTGATGAGGGGCTAGGGTGTGCTTGCGGCAAATGCCAACAGCGACGCGCGCGGCAGGGCGGGGTTGCCGAAGTAGGCGATGCTGCGGCGGTCTTCGCTCATCACGGCAAGCAGCGCCTCGCGGTCGCCGGAGAGGTTGACCACCTCGTCGCAAGCGAGCTCTTCGGCGGCGAAGAATGCGAGCAGGCGTTCGCCCACATCGATCAGGTGCATGGGGATTTGCGTGACACCGACGATCCAGCGATCGCTGCAGGAAGCGACGAAGGCGCGCACGAAGGTCGGCAGCTTGCGCTCTCGCGGCGAGATGTCGAGGAGCCCGCCCTCGACGATGCCCGGGCCTACCTGAATCGCGGACTCGAACATGCCTTGGTGATAGTCGTTGCGGCCAACGATGGCGACGTCGCGTTCGCCGCCGTCGCGCACGCCGAGCACGCGGGTGTAGCCATGCGGCGTGATTTCGCTCAGCACTTCGCCCTGCACTTGGAGGAGGCCCAAGGGCGAGACGGGATCGAACACCGAAACGAAGCCGCTGCCGAGCACGAGGGTTTGCCCGCTGCCCGTCAAGGCATCGACCGGGGCAACACCGGGCCCCATGATGCGCGGATCGAAACTCGCCGCGGCAAGCTGCGCGAGCACGATGTCGGCGCTGGCGGCACCGTCCCCGTCGTCAGCGGCGGCGGCAATGGTGCTGAACGTGATGCCCGCATTCTCGCCGCCACGCAACGCTGCAACGAAGCCGGTGGCAGACAGGCGCTCCTCGAACCGTTGCGTCGCGGTCATCGGCAACGTGATGACCCCGGACACAAGCGGCGCCTGAAAGCGCGGATCAGGCTGCTCGTGGCAACCCCCGAGCCACACCAGCGCGGCCAGCAGCGCGAGGGCCTTGGGGGCGAAGGCATCTTGCCTTCGCTCGCGCCGCCAGGCGCGCATTCGGTTCCCTGGGGAGGACGCCGGAAGCGCTTGGCCCCGAAGAATGGGCATTCCGTCCGGACGCGCCTCGCGGCACGTTGGGAGGGCAAGATGCCCTCCCCCCCAGAGGCCCGTCAGCCAGTCCGCAAACGGCAAGCGATGCAGAATGCCCGCGCTCCCAAGGCTCAAGCCATGCGAATCGGCAGCGAGCGGTAGCGGGTGCCCGTGGCGGCGAACAGGGCGTTCGACAACGCCGGCGCCACCGGCGGCACGCCCGGCTCTCCCACGCCGGCCGGGAGCCGGCCTTGGGATGGCACCACATGCACCGTGGTTGGCGGCGCCTCGTTCATGCGCAGCATCGGGTAGTCGTGGAAGTTGCTCTGCTCCACCATGCCGTCCTTCATGGTGATCTCGCCGTCGAGCGCAAGCGACAGGCCGAACACCACGGCGCCCTCCATCTGCGCGGCGCAGGTATCGGGATTGACGTGGGTGCCGCAGTCTAGGGCGACATAGGAATTGGTCACCCTCGGTCGGCCCGCCTCCATGCGCGCTTCAAGCACCACCGCTACGTAGGAGCGGAAGCTGTGATGCACCGCAAAGCCGAGGCCCGTGCCTTCCTGGCGCTCCCGATCCCAGTCGGACAGTTCCCGCACCTTCTCGATCACGTGGCGCAGCCGGCCGATGTCCATGGCGTGTCCAGGCGGCGGCTGCATTCCAGGCACCTCCATCTCGCCGCCTTCGGCGAGCATTTCGAGGCGGTGCTCGATGGCGTCGCGGCCGCCGAGGGCAGCCATTTCGTCGGCGAAGACGTTGGCGGAGAAGCTGTGGAAGATGTTGCACACTGAGCGCATCCAGCCAACCCGCACGCCGGGGCGGATGCCAGCCGACTCCATGCGCTGGTTGCTGACCCGATAGGGCAGGTTGGTGAAGCCCATCTCCAGCTCCCACTCCGCCGGCATCAGCGCCTGACCCGAGAAGACGGTGGTGATGGACGGGAACGCCGTGCGTTGCAGCCAGGCGGTGGGGTGTCCCTTCTCGTCCACCATGGCACGGTGGAACTGCGCGCTGGCGGCGTGATAGTAGTCGTGGCGGACATCGTCCTCGCGGGTCCACTGCACCCGCACGGGCCGCTTCAAACGCTTCGACAGTTCCACCGCTTCGAGCACGAAGTCTGGCTTTGACTTGCGCCCGAAGGCGCCGCCGAGCAGGGTGACGCGAATGTCTACGTTCTCGAGCGGCATGGACAGATACTGCGACACGAGGCCCCGCGTCGATTGCGGGTCCTGCACGGACGCAAACACCTGACACTTGCCATCCTCGACGCTGGCGACAGCGGCCGGGGGTTCCATTGGCATGTGGCCGAGGAATGGCGTCGCGTACACCGCCGAAAGTTCCTGCCCGTCGGAGTCGAAGGCAGCGTCCACGTTGCCGATGTCGAACAGCGTCTGACCGGGCGACTCGAGCATCGCCTTAAGTTCCGCCGTCAAGGGCTCGCTGCCGAAGCTCTGGTTGGGGCTGGCCGTCCACTCGATTTCGAGTTCGCGGGCAACGCTGAGCGCCGTCCAGGTGTCTTCGGCAAGAACCGCGACGCCTCCCCAGGGCGCGAACATCGGCCCGGCGGGCGGCGCCGGATCGATGACCTCGAGGCCGATGAGGCCGGGCCTCGGCGCCGGGTCTGCCACCTTGGCAACGCCGCCACCAAGCCACGGGCAGCGCACGATGACGGCGGTGGCCATGTTCGGCAGCTTCACGTCGGCGCCGTAGTTGCCCTTGCCGCGGGCGATGTCGCCGTTGTCCACATGCACCACCGGCTTGCCGATGAAGCGATGCTCGGCTTCTGACTTGCGCGAGACCTTCTCCGGCACGGGCAGCATGGAGGCATCGGCGGCGAGTTCGCCGTAGTCGGCGCTTTGGCCGCTGCCGGCGTGGGCAACCATGTGGTTCTCGGCGCTCACTTCCTCGAGTGGAACGCCCCACTTGGCCGCGGCGGCCTGGCGCAGCATCAACCTTGCCGTTGCGCCAGCGTCGCGCAAACGGTCGTAGTTCATCAGGATGCTGCGCGAGCCATCGGTGTTCTGGTCGCCGTACTTGGCATCGCCCGGCGCCTGCGCGAGCTTGACGCGGCTCCAATCGGCATCGAGCTCGTCTGCCACCACCTGGGCGATCGCCGTGCGAATGCCCTGGCCCATCTCCGAGCGGTGCGAGGTGACGGTGACGGTGCCGTCGGTGTCGAGGGCGACGAAGAGGTTCGGCTCGAAGGCCGCGGTGATGCTGCCGTCCGGCAGGTTGGCACGCGCCGGCAGGGCGGCACCCAGGACAAAGACGCCCGACCCCTTGAGGAAGTTGCGCCGGGAAACGTTGGCGATGTTCATGCTGCGTCCTCCTCACTGCCCTTGCGCGTGGCGTCGTAGGCTGCGACCTCGTGGATTGCCGCGCGGATGCGTGTGTAGGTGCCGCAGCGGCAAATGTTGCCGGTCATGGCGGCGTCGATGTCGGCATCGCTTGGACTGTCGTTGCGGTCGAGCAGCGCCGCCGCCGCCATGAGTTGGCCCGACTGGCAGTAGCCGCACTGCGGCACGTTGTTTGCCTCCCAGACCTCAACCAACTTGGGGTGGTTCTCGTGCAGCGCCTCGATGGTCGAGATGGCCATGTCCGCCACCGTCGAAACCGGCGTCTGGCACGAGCGGGCGATGTTACCGTCGACGTAGATCGTGCAGGCACCGCAATAGCCGCCACCGCAGCCATACTTGGTGCCGGTGAGATCGAGATGATCCCGCAGCACCCACAACATCGGCGTGTCCGGCGCGACGTCAACCGCCACCGTCTGCCCGTTGACGCTGAGTTCGTATCGCATGAGCGTGTCTCCCCTCCGAGTGCCCGGACTCTACTGCGCCCCGATGGCGTGCCGCAAGCGCAAGCTCCTGCCCTCAAGGTTCCCTCGCCGCGATCTACTCCCCCGCCAGTGCACCCTCAACCAATGCCATCGCCTCTTCGGACGCCAGGCGAACGCCCACATCTACATGGGCCTCGACACCGGAGCGGGAGCGCCTGTCCACCACCGTCATGCCGCGGGTGTGTTCGCCGGCCAGTTCCACCGTGACCGTGCACGACTCGGTGTCGAGGAGTTCGGGGTGGGTTACGGCGAGCACCGCGCATGGATCGTGCAGGGAGGCTCGGCGGGTGCCTGTGAGCGAGTCGAGCCGATCCAAGAGGAATGTGAAGGATTCGGTTGCGAGCTTGCCGGCGGGGGTGTCGATCTGCCGCACGCGGCCCAGAACCGCATCGTCCACGGGTAGTTGGTGGGTGAGGTTGAGGCCGCACATGATGAGTGGGGCGCCGCAGCGAAAGACCCGCGCGGCGGCCTCTGGATCGGCGTAGATGTTGAACTCGGCCGTGGCCGTGACGTTGCCGTTGTCGGTGCTGCCGCCCATGATGGAGATGCCGGCGATGCGCGTCGGCCAAGTTGGGTCGCGGGCGATGGCAAGCGCGACGTTGGTGAGCGGGCCGATGGCGACGATCCACGTGTCGGGGTCGCTCGCTTCGAGCAGGAAGTCCACGGCGTGACCTCCGGCCAACGCTCGGTCGTGGCGCGGCAAGGTGACGCCGCCGAGACCGGATTCGCCATGCACGATGCGGGCGTCCTTGGCTACGCCGAGCAGCGACGTGTCGGCGCCGGCGATCACTGGCGTGTCCACGCCAAGCGCGGCGGTGACAGCGAGTGCATTGGCCGCGGTCGCCTCAAGCGGCGCATTGCCGGCCACTGCGGTGATGCCCACCACGTCCGCATGGCGGTGAGCCAGAATCAGCGCAATGGCGTCGTCGTGGCCGGGGTCGCAGTCGATGATCATCCGGTGCATGGTTCGTTCACTCCTTCAATCCGCTGTCTCGGATACGGCCTTTTGGAGGGAAGGCATTCTGCCTTCCCTGGCGCCGCAAGGCGCCTTTGGCAGTGGGTGGCCAGTGCGCCTGACGGCGTACCAGGGAAGGCAGAATGCCTTCCCTCCGAGGGCCCAGTCCACGAAGTCAGACCGTGTCGTAGATCGACTGCATCTGCCACGCGTCGAGGGACTTGAGCTCTGTTGGGGAGCCCTGCGAGCGCACGCTGATGCCGGTGCTGTCTTCGCGGTCAGGATAGACGCGGGCCGCCACGCACTGGCGATCATTGACGAACACCTCGACGACACTGCGGTCCACGAACACCGTGAGTTCGAGGGGCTCGTCCTGCGCCAGCCGCAAATGTGCCGTTTCCGGGGCGCGGGCGCGCACGTCCGGGGCGGTGGAGGAGCAGGAGGTGTCGAGAGTCATCAGGCTGCCTCTGGGCCGTTCCCGGAGCACATTGTCGGCGTAGCCGCGGTCCCGGTAGAAGGCGATGCGGGTGAACTCCTCCCGCCCTGGGGAGACCAGCACGTCGAGCGCCACCATGCTGGCGGAACTCGGTGCGATGGTGGCGCGGATTTCCACGGCGTCGCCGCCGATGCCTGGCAGAATCTCGTCTCGGTTGGCGTCGATGGTTCGCCCGCCAAGCGATGCTAGTTCGCCCCGAAGCCCCTGCACGGCCCCCACCGGGCGCATCGTGAGCTCGCCGTACGCATCGAGCGACAGCCGCCTCGGCAGCGTCATGATCTGGTTCCAACCAGCCGTTGGCTTGCCGGGGTTCATGTTGAAGATGACGATCACGTCCTCGCCGTCCGGCGTCGCCGAAGGCGCGTGCACGCCCGACGGCCCCGATGGCCCCATGTTGAACTTGCCGCCAGCCGTCACCTTGAGCTTCTGCCGCTCGGTGTCGTAGTCGCCGATGAGGTACTGGCCGCCGCTCATGTGGCTGTAGAACAGCAGGATGTGACGATCGCCAATGGGCCAGAAGTAAGGGCAGGCGCCGTCGTCGCCCACGAGCGAATAGTGGTCGCCTTCGACGAACGGGTGCAGGTATTCCCAATGCGCGAGGTCCGTCGAGCGCAGGAGGAAGTCCGCCGCCACCGGCTTGCCGCCCGGCCCGCTCGGCGTCTGGCCAGCCGAGAGCGAATAGTAGAAGCCCCCCTGCTTCCAGATGCAGGGATCGAACACGCGATAGGGCAGGGCGCCACCGTCCGGTGCCTCAATCGGAATCACCGGCGCATTGCCCACCTTGCTCCAGTTCAGCAGCAGCGGGTCCGAGGAAGTCGCCACCATGTTGCCGGCTTGGGTGCCGTGATACATGGCAATCACCCGATCCTCCTCCACCAGCGTCGCACCGGAGAAGCAGCGATCCTCCGGATCGGGGTAGATGCAATACGGCAAATCCCGCCAATGCACCAGATCGTCGCTGATGGCGTGTCCCCAATGCTGCCGCGTGTCCTCCGGCGGATAGGCCTGATAGAAAAGATGCCACCGCCCCTGCCAGAAACAGAGCCCGTTGGGGTCGTTCAGCATCGCCTCAGGGTTCACGTAGTGATAAATCGGCCGATGCCGATCCCCCGCATAGCCCTCCCGTGCCCGCAGCATTCGGTTGAGCAGCGGGTTTTCCGCCAACGCTGCCTCCTGCTCGGCAAGGGTGTCGGGAAAAACGGTATGTGGCACCTTGGATCGGCGATCGGACATGGGCATGGACTCGCGTAATGAAGGGTTCAGCGTCAAGGATATCCGCAAGACGAGCGCAAGGCGCCTGGGAAGGGCCTCGGAGGGAAGGCATTCTGCCTTCCCTGGCGCCGACAGGCGCCGCCCTTTGTAAGTGTGTGATCAGCGCCTTCCAGCGTGCCAGCGCCACAAGACCGTTGCCTTCGGACAACGCTTCTTGCCGCAGCCCAAGCCGTCCTTTCACTCTGTCGGACTTCGCCGAAACGGCGAAGTCCGACAGACTGCCAGAGAAGGCAGAGTGCCTTCCCTCCGGATGCCGGCCAATTCCAGTAGTTGCAGGAAACGCAAGGGGTTGGTGCTCGTGTACGATGCCAGTCCATGCGCTTCGCTACGACAAGGGGTGCTTCGAGGATTCGGCTTCCATGGGCCTTCAAGGGCTCGGTGGTGTTGCTCTGGGCTGCGGTCTTCGTCCAGGCGAGCTGGGGTCACGGTGACCGGCACGAGCATCTGGCCCGCGTCGATGCGAAGATTGAGGCCAATCCCGAGTCGCTTCGCCTTCGTCTCGAACGTGCCGAGGCGCTCCGCCGGATTGGCCACTACGAAGAGTCACTGGTTGCTCTCGACCGCGTGCAGGCCCTTTCGCCCGGTAGCCTCCACGTCCACTACCTGCGGGGCCTGACCCACTTCGACCGGGGCAAATATGGCGATGCGGAAGCCTCGCTGCGACGCTACGTCGACTCGGCGCCGGAGAGTCCATCGGCGCATACCGCTCTCGCCGAAACTCTTTCGCGGCAAGGGCGCCACCGCGAGGCCGGCGACGAATACTCCCTGGCCATCGCCGTGCATCCGACACCGGCACCCGACCTTTACATCGCTCGCGCGACAGCCTACCGGGCGGCTGGTGCCGAGTTTCACGGCTTGGCCATCCGCGGCCTCGACGATGCGATGTTGTCGCTTGGCCCCCTCGTCACCTTGCAAAGACTCGCGGTCGAGATCGAGCTCGACCGCGGCAATCACGCGGCGGCGCTTGATCGCATCGACGAAGTGCTCGCCGACGCGCCACGCACGGAAAGCTGGCTAGCGTACAAGGGCAGCGTCCTCGCTTCGACCGGCCGAGAGCAAGACGCCGTCGACGCCTTTCGGCTGGCGCGGGCAGCCCTCCAATCCCTTCCGCTCCGCGTTCGATCCTCCCCGGCAATGGTCTCGCTGGCAGAGAGCATCGCCACCCATCTGGAAAACCACCTGAACAGCGACGCCGCACCATGAGTTACGCAATGGCCGTCTCTTTATGCCGACATCCACGCAGGTGCTCGCGACCCGCCTTGCTGGTCGCCGCGACCGTCATGGCATTCGCGTCCACCTTCGCCCATGCCGAAGAACTCATCCCGCTCGGCGCAACGTGGCGGTACTTGGACGACGGCAGTGATCAGGGCACCGCCTGGCGGGAGCCCGACTTCGACGACTCCGGCTGGCAATCCGGACCGGCCGAACTCGGCTTCGGCGATGGCGACGAGGCGACCGTCATCGACAGCGGCGCGATCACCTTTTACTTCCGACATAGCTTCACCGCAGACAGAACGGGAGCCATCGCCCTCGAGGTGAATCTCCGCCGCGACGACGGCGCCGTCGTCTACCTGAACGGCACCGAAATCCTCAGGTCGAACATGCCTTCGGGTACAGTCGGCTACCAGACCCGTGCGTTGCTCGCCGCCGACGACGGGGATGGCCTGCACGAGCACTCGGTGCCGGCCGACTCGCTGACGGACGGTCGCAATGTGTTGGCGGTGGAAGTCCACCAAAACAATCCCGGCAGTTCCGATGTGAGCTTTGACCTCCGTTTGGACAAGCGCACTGAGTCCGACGAGGTGTCGGTGGTGCGGGGACCGTACCTGCAAATGGGCACGCCGTCGTCGATGATCGTGCGCTGGCGCACCGACGCACCCACCGATACGAAGCTCTCCTACGGAAGGAGGGTCGGCAATCTCAACACGCGCGTCGGAAGCGGAGAGCCGACCCGCGAACACGAGGTGCTGATCACCAGCCTCGACAGCAGCACCAGGTACTTCTACGAAATCGGCAATGCGGACACGACGTTCGCCGGCAACGACGCCGACCATTACTTCAAGAC
>VXPR01000070.1 GCA_009839405.1 Gammaproteobacteria bacterium | reverse complement strand
GACTGGCGAGAGCTCCTGGTACGGCAGCGACCGACCGATGGACATTCGCTACATCAACCCGCCCGCTGCACGCGGCGAGGCGGTGACCGAGCCACAATGCATGTGGATGCGCATCGACGCCCCGCTGCCGGACGATCCTCGCGTGCATCACGCCGGCCTTGCCTATCTCTCGGACAGCACGCTGGTGGACCACGTCATGCTGCCGCATGGCCGGCGCTGGCAGGACGAGGGTTTCCTCGGCACCAGTCTCGACCACGCCATGTGGTTCCACCGCTTCGCCCGTGCCGACGAATGGCTTCTGTTCGAGCAGAATGTGGAGACCACCGGCAGCGGCAGGGGGCTCGCGAGCGGGCGTTTCTTCGACCGAAGTGGCAAACTCATCGCCACATGCGTGCAGGAGGGATTGATGCGATGGCTGAAGTAGTGGAGCCTTCAGCGCGGGGGACCAGAAGTTCCGCGCCAGCGGAACTTCCAACGCGCCCGCAAGGGCGCGCACGTACGACTCCGGGCGACTACCACGCCGGACATGCCACCGCCACGCCGCCGCGCAAGCCCGTGACGCCGCGAATGCCCGTGGCAATCGAGGACCACGACTGGACGAACTCCAACACCGCGCTGAACGCCGGCGAGATCGCCCATTTCCGCAAGCACGGATATCTCGTCAAGCGGGGCCTCATCGACGAGCCCGAAGCGTTCCGGCTAGCCGTCGACCACCTTTGGCAGCACGTCCCCAAGGGCCTCCTCGACCGCGACGATCCCGCAACGTGGCTCTCGGACCCCGGCGAGGCCTGGACAGACGAAGACGCCCGCCGAGTCGGGATGCTTTCGCACGGCGGCTGGAAGATGCGCTCGCGCGGCGAAGGCGGCATCGGCACGGAGCCGTTTCTGGTCCAACGCATCGCCAACCACCCCAACATCCTCCGGGTGGTGCGCGCCTTTCTCGGCAAGCCCATAAAGCCGGTGGGCCGGGTGCGGGGCATCTACGCCGTGTTCCCGAAGAAGCCCGACGCGCCGCCGAAACTGGGGCCCCACGCCGACTACCACGCCGCACACATCTCGACGATGGTGCTGGTGCACGACACCCCGCCCCGCTGCGGCGGCTTCACCATCTGGCCGGGCTCGCACCGCATCCTGCATCCGCACTGGGACACCGTGCATGGCGCCAAGATCGCCGAGGAAAAGCGAGAGGGATTCGCCGACGCGCGCGATGCGGTGCTGCGCGACATCACGCCGGTGGAGTTCAGCGGCAAGGCCGGCGACGTGATCTTCTGGCACGGGCGAATGCTGCACTCCGCCGGCATCAACCACTCGGCGGAGACGGCGAACCCGATGGTGCGGCTGATCGTGCCCTGCGACTACCAGATCGACGGCCAGACCTACGTCGACGACATGGAGTTCGGCCCAGGCCCGAACGTGCAGTGGTGGGTGGACACGCGCAACTTTGCGGAGGACGAACGCACCACTCCAGACAACATCTTCCACGGCTGGGCGATCTGAGCTTGGGGGCGAGGGCATCTTGCCCTCGCACGCGCTGGCAGGCGCGCAGGGCTCGACGCTTTCAGGTCGTTCAGCGACACCGACAAGGAACCACGCCAAATGACCGACTACCCCCTACCGCAAGGTGACGCCGCCGCGCTCGGCTTCGATCCCGAACGACTCGCCCTCATCGGCCCCGCCATGCAGGAGTTCGTCGACGACCGGCGGGTACCGAATCTGGTGACGCTGCTCGCCCGCCGGGGCCAGGTCGTGCACATGGAGGCGCGTGGCGTGCTCGACTTCGACACGGGCAAACCGGTTGGCCTCGATAGCCTCTTCCGCATGTACTCCAACACCAAGCCGGTGGCTGGCGTCGCGACCCTCATCCTCACCGAACGCGGCGTGCTGACGCCGGATGACCCGGTGTCGAAGTTCCTGCCGGAATTCGCGGATCAGCGCGTGATGCGCACGGATGAGCCGATGATGACCGAGCCGGTGAAGCGGCCGATGACCGTGCGCGATTGCCTCACCAACACGACGTCGCTCATGAGTCCGGCGATGATGCCGAACTTCTGGCGCCAGCAATATCGCGCGGAACTCGAAGCGCTCGGCTGGGTGCGGCCGGCGGATGGCTCGGTGGCCGAACCCTTGGGGAACCGCGAGCGCGTTCGCATCCTCGCCGGCTTGCCGCTTGCGGCGCATCCTGGCGAGCGGTTCGTCTATCACGTCGGCTATCCGATTCTTGGCGCGGTCCTAGAAGAGGCCGTGGAGGAGCCCCTCGACGCGTTCTTCCGCGAGAACATCTTCGCGCCGCTCGGCATGAACGACACCGACTTCTACCTGAAAGAGGGCGCGCTGCCACGCTTCGGCGCCAACTACGCGCCTCAAGCAGACGACGACGGCACCGTGCGCCTCGTCTGCGTCGAGAAGGCCGACGCGAGCGAGAAGCATGTGGGCCCGAGAACCGAGTTTGGCGTCGGCGGCGATGCCGGCGGCATTCTCACCACGGTAGGCGACTACGCCCGCTTCGGCCAAATGCTGCTGAACGGCGGCGAACTCGATGGCACGCGCATCCTGGGCCGCAAGACGGTGGACCTAATGATCGGCAACCACACCGGTGACATGCGGATCCCCATGACGGGCCCCGGCTTCCACTGGGGTTTAGGCGTCGCCAACTACCACGGCCGGGACCGCTTCCCCCTCATCCGCTCCGTCGGCACGTACGGCTGGGGCGGCGCCGCCGGCACCACCTACTTCGCCGACCCCGCCGAAGAGCTCTTGGGCGTCTGCCTCACCCAAGTCCTGACGCACGGCACCATGCCGAACAACAACTATCAGGAGACATTTCAACGCCTGGCCTACCAAGCGCTCGCTTGAGACCTGCACTCCAGCATCGCATCGAAAAAAGGGGGGCTGCTTCGCTCGTTGTGCCCTCGGCACCTACTGCGTCGTGAGCACGAACAGGCCGTGGCGGATGTCGCTCACGATGATGGTCCCGGATGGCAGGTATGGATACACGCTCCACGCGCCGTCGAAGTCGGGCCCGTCGCCATCGGGAAACGTGTCGAAGAAGCCTTCCTCCTCGAGCCTGCCCGTAGCTGGATCGAGCAACCTGAGCACTCGCAGGCCGGAAGTGTAGTTGGCTGCGAACACGCGCTCGCCAAGGATGTACAGGTTGTGGTCAGTCGCATCGGTGTCGAGTTCGTGCGCATGGAGGTATTGCGGCGCGTCGACATCTGACACATCGAATACATGCGTGCGGGTGGGTACGCCAAGGCGGAGTTCGTCCAACTCGTCGCCAAGAAGAAACAGGGCTTGATCCTCCGTGAGCCATCCCTGATGCACGAAGGCGCGTTCGGGATAGTCTGTGGACGAGAGCGTCAGCGGAGCGATCTTGTCGGTGACGTCCACAATCGCCACATGGTCTTCGTTCGAACTGAAGCAGAGTTCCCGACCGTGGTGCTCGGTATCCGGTCCCCGGTACACCACGCACTGCGTATCGTGGGTGCTCGCCTCGTCGTGGCACCCCGCGAAGAGCGGATTGTTCGGCATGTCGAGGTCGACCATGTGGAGGCCGCGTTCGCAGGTGTTGGATCCGACCACGTAGGCAAACCCCGTCTCTTCGTTGATCGCCAAGTTGTGTGCGCTCTCAAAGTCGCCGTAGATCACGTCGGCCGCAAAGGTCTGCGAGCCCGCCGGGTCCCGCAGGCGCGTCAGGTCGAACACCTGCATGCCGTGCGTGCCCGACTCGTCGGCAACGATGTAGGCGTGGTTGCTGTGGACCTTGATGTCGCGCCAGGGGGAAGAAAGGGTTGCCGTCGGCAGGCGCCCCAAAAAGACCGGATTCCGAGGCTCCGTCACATCGACGAATGCCGTGCCGTTGCTCATGCCCATCAGGGCGTATTCGCGTCCCGTCTGTGCGTCGTGCCAACCCCAGATGTCGTTGCCGGCGGTGCCGCCCATCGCGTCGAGTGGCAGCCGGCTCGCCAGCGAGATTCCATCGCATGCGAAATCGTCGGCGCTGCCGTCTGTGCAGGCGGACGGCCCCGTGCTGAGGGAAGTTGGCGGTGTTGTCGGCTCCGGCTCTGGTTGAGACGCGGCAACTGACGGCGCGGGGGCACTGCCACCGCCACCACCGCCACAGCCCGACAGGAGCGCGACGGCAAAGGCAGCCACCCCAACGCCTTGTGGAACCCTGATCTCTATGCGGCGCGGGATCGGCACGCGATCGCTTTTGTTCGCTGTCTAGCGGCGTTCGCTGGCTAGGCGACGCTCCTGGATGCGACGCGTCGGCGCGATCAGGTAGTCAATGGGCCCTTGCACATATTCGGCGTTCGCATCCACGCCGTGTCCCTCCAGCGCCGCTTCGCAGCCATGCTCGAAACGCAGTCGCTGCACCGGTGCGCTGGGAAAGCGCTTGCTGACGATGAGCGCGATCATGTGACGCGGGCGGTCGGAATCGTTGGGAACGCCACGATGCCAGAGGCGAACGTCGCGGATCAGCACGTCGCCGACTTCGGTCTCTGGTCGCACCGGCGCCACCACCCGCCGCCGCTCGGTCGCCAGCGCAGCGATAGTCGAACCTGCAGCCTCTCCCGCCCCGGTGCCGGCATCATTGACACAGTGAATCCGGTGCGAGCCGGGCCACAGTTCGATGGCACCGTTGCCGAGGCTCGTCGGGCCAGGGGGAATGTTGACCACCACGGATGCCGTCGGGGCTACCGTCTCACCAACCTCGGTGTAGTGCTTCCCATCCATGTGCAGGTGCTGCACTACGCTGCCCGGACAGTTCGTGTTGCCGTTGTAGAAGGTGAGAAGCGGCCGGCTGTCGCCCTCCGCCCCCTCGGCGCCGTAAAGGGCCCGGCAAACGTCATTCACCGCACGATTCATCGCGACATCCGCAAAGACCAAGTCCGGCGACACCGGCGGCCCCTGCTGCAAATGCCCAAGCGCCCGCGGGTTGCCGCCAATGCTGTCGCAGTAGCGCAAGAGTTCCTCGGTGTCCTCGTCCATGCGTCGCCGCAGCAGCGCGAGGGGCGCACGCGGAACCGTCCGCTCAAGGATGACGAAGCCGTGCTCGTGGATGGCCTCCACCGCGCGGGTGGTGTCGCCCGGGGCAACGCGAACGATCGTTTCTGTCAACGCCGGCGACCATTGAATGGAAAGGGAGCATCATAACGACCCTGTGGCCGCGACCTGTGACGAACGTGACCTACAGGCGTATTCTTGTGACGCGGTGGCTTGGAGGAGACACGATGAGTGCGAGCTCTGCCAAACGGGCAATGAAGTGGGTGGAACCCGCCTGCCTGCCCGTGCTTGTCAATCTGCCAATGGCGAAGCAGTTCTCGGACGACGAGTTCCTCGAGTTCTGCCAACTGAACCGCGACCTGCGAATCGAGCGAACGGCGGAAGGGAGACTGTCGATCATACCGCCTACGGGATTCGATACAGGCCGACGCAACGTCGAGATGACGCGCCAACTGGCGAATTGGGCGATTGACGACGGCAGAGGTGTGGCAGGCGAGTCTTCAACCGGCTTTCGCCTGCCAAATGGAGCCGTTCGCGCACCAGACGTTTCGTGGATTCGCGCGGATCGCCTAGCAGCCGTGCTGCCCGACGCGGCGGAGGGCTTCCTTCCCCTATGCCCCGACTTCGTGCTCGAACTGCGCTCGCCCACGGATCGCCTCGCCACCGTGCAGGCGAAGATGGTCGAGTACATGGAGAACGGAGCCCAGCTCGGCTGGCTCATCGACCCTTCCGACCGCACCGTTCACATCTACCGGCCGGGCAAGCCAGTCGAACGCTTGCGGGCACCGGCGAGCGTGTCCGGCGAAGACGTGCTGCCGGGGTTCGAGCTGCTTCTAGGCGAGGTGTGGTAGCCGCGCTCCCGCCCAACGCATGACTGACGTAGTCGTCATCGGCGGAGGCCCCGCCGGCAGCACCGCTGCCACGCTTCTGACGCGAGCCGGCTTCGACGTAGCCGTTTACGAGCGCGAGACCTTTCCGCGCCCGCATGTGGGCGAGTCTTTGCTGCCGGCGACGCTGGCGATCCTCGACGACATTGGCGTCTTGCCCCTCATCGAGGCCGAGGGCTTCGTGCGCAAGGCCGGCGCCACGATGTCCTGGGGGCGAACGGGCGAGCCGTGGAGTTGGTACTTCCGCGAGACCAACCGCCGCTATCCCACCAGCTTTCAGGTGTGGCGCCCTCGGTTCGACCAAATCCTGCTCGATCACAGCCGCGCCGTTGGCGCTGACGTGCATGAAGGCGTGGGTGTACGGGAGGTGGTGTTCGAGGACGAGCGCGCCACTGGCGTTCGCCTCGACGACGGAACGGTGGTTCGCGCCCGCATGGTGGTGGATGCGAGTGGCCAGCAATCCCTCGCCGCCCGACAGCTTGGTCTCAAGCAATGGGACGGCTTCTTCCGCAACCTTGCGCTCTACGCCTATTTCGACGATTGCCCGCACCTGCCGCCGCCGGACGACGGCAACATCTTCATCGAGTCGGCACAAGGCGGCTGGACCTGGAAGATTCCACTCGCGAACAACGTCTCGAGCGTGGGCACAGTGGTGGACCGAGACGTTGGCGTTCGGCGCATTCGAGAAGTGGGGAGCGATGCCTACTTCGCCGAACAGGTGGCGGCAGCGACACGCACCGCCGGGATGATCGGGGACCGGCGGCCGAACGGCCGGGTGACGGTGGTGCGCGACTGGTCCTACGCCGCGTCACGAATGACCGCGCCTGGGCTGACCCTCGTGGGCGACGCGGCCTGCTTCGTCGATCCCCTGTTCTCCACCGGTGTGCATCTGGCCGTGTCCGGCGCCCACCTCGCCGCCGCCCAAGTCGTCTCGGCACTCACTGACGTCACCATCGCCGGCGAGGCCGCCATCGCCTACGAGCGCCTCTACCGCACCCAATACGAGCACTTTCACCAGCTTGCGCGCCTGTTCTACGCCGGCAACCGCAGCGTTGATTCCTACTTCTGGGCAACCCGACGCATCACCGCCGAAGACGAACGCTCGCCCCGGGAAGCGTTCGTGCGAGCGGTGTCCGGGCAAACCGCGGCCGGCTACGAGCGCTCCGTGCTGAGCCGAGCGGAACTGCCAGCGTCCTTCGATGCAGCCCTGACCGAGATGCAACGCCGCCCAAGCGCCCCCGATGACATCGCCAAGGCGTCCCCACGCCTGGCGCGAGGGCTGCAGCTCATCCGCACTGCCATTCTGGGCGAGAACCGCTTCGAGTGGGGCTACGCCGTCCGTGGCCAAAGCCGCGACGACCTCCCCGTGAGCCCGCTGGTGGCGCACCTGCTCCACAACGCCGACGGCGAACGCACCATCGCCCAGATCGCTCAGGCAATCGCCACCGAAAACAGCCGCCCAATCGCCGAGATCCAACCCATAGCCGAACGCGCCGCCCGCCTCCTGATCGAGGACCGCGTCCTGCTTTGCGAGGGCAGCGCACGACGGGCGCCCCGAAGTACGTCGTAAGGGCGATCCTAGTGGTCGCCCGTCTCGCTCGATCCTGGCCGCGCGCAGAAAGGGGCCGACGGCCCGGAGCAACTCAGCCGGAATCAGGCCGTGAGGAACACGCAGGTTGGGCAGGCGGGGTCTGCAGCGTCGGCGTCGGCAGGGGTCTGGTACTGCGGCTCGTCATGCCTTGGCAAGCGACTGTCCTTCTGCATCACGCCGTCCTTCCAGTCGTCTTTTGCGGCCCAGCGGTGGGGCAGGGTCAGCACTTCACCCGGTGATTTCGCCTCGCGGATGTGCTTCAAGGCTCTGAGCGTCACGTCGCGTTGCCTGGTTGGGTCGAACGGCGGGCCGGCGGTGCGCCCCAAGGGATAGTCGAGGAAGGCGATGCGCGGGGCGGCGGCGCTGGCCGAAATCGAAAGGGCGCTCGAGAGGCTAACGGTGGGGATGCCGCGGGCTTCGGTTTCTCGGGCGATCAGTCCGACGGACTGGTGGCAGACGGGTCAGACGGGCACCATCAGGGCCACGTCCACCTCGTCGGCGGCGAGGCGATCCGCCAAGGCTGGCGCCAGCGTGTCCCGCACCTTGCGCGCCGAGTAGATGCCGCCGATGAAGGTGTAGGCGCGTTCGGACACGCTGCCGATGACACCCTCGTTCGCCAGCCCCCGCAGGGCGGCGAGGGGGAAGACGACGTTGGGGTCCTGGCGGGCGTCGGCGTAGTCGTAGGCGAAGTGGGTGATGCGGAGGTCTTCGGTGGGCGTGTCGCGGTGGATTTCGCGATAGCTCACGTCGTCGCGGAAGTGGAATGCGACTTGGCCCAGTGCATAGATGCCGCCGGAGGCAACCAGCCCCACGCGCCACTCGGACATGGGGCGATCCGTCGAGGCCAAGGGCATCGGCTCGTTGCACACCCACTGGTAGGCTGCGTAGCCCTTCGAGGAGTACACGACGCGGGTGCGCTCGATGTAGTCGACGGGAGGCTGTCGCCCAGGCTCTTGCTGCTCGGCGGGTTTGCTCACGTGTTCGTCGGCTCCGTCGTCTCGCCCCAAGACCGGCGCCGGCTTCGGTCGCCGGCCGTGGACTCGATCCACACGTCGCCGTCTTCGCGACGTTCCTTTTTCCAGAACACTGCATCCGTCTTGAGGTAGTCCATGATGAATTCGCAGGCCGCGAAGGCGTCGGGGCGATGCCCGGAGGCGGCCAGCACCAGCACGATTTGCTCATTCGCCGCCAATTCACCCACCCGGTGCACCACCACTACGTCCAGGAGCCGCCAGCGCTCGGCGGCTTGCTCCACGATGCGCCGGATGCTGTCTTCGGTCATGCCCGGATAGTGTTCGAGATGCAGCGCCTGCACCGCGCTGTCGCCGAACCGGTCCCGTACGAGGCCGCCGAAGGCGACGATGGCGCCGCAGTCGCCACCGCAGCGTTCGCGACAGGCGGCCCACTCGGCCGAGATGTCGAAGTCTTCCGTCTGTACGCGGATGTCGGCGTGCATGTCAGCCCCCGGTCACCCGGGGCAGGAACGCCACCTCGTCGCCGGGTCGAAGCGGCGTTTCGCCTTGCACGATCGCCTGGTTGACGGCGATGCGCACGTCGGCGACGTCAATGGCGCGGAACTGCTCCGGGGTCAGCCTTGTCGCCAATGCCGAGCGCAGGCCAGCAAGCGTGGGGGGATCGACTTCGACATCGAACTCGGCAACACCCACCGTCTCGCGCAGGGAGGCGAAGAAGCGCACCGTGAGCGCTGTCATGTCGTTCCGTCCCGGTTCCAAGTGCCGGATTTACCGCCGGATTTCTCCAAGAGGGCGATGGATTCGATGACGATCACCCGCTCCATTCCCTTGGCCATGTCGTACACCGTCAGCGCGGCCACGCTGGCGGCGGTCATCGCTTCCATCTCGACGCCGGTGCGTCCCGACACCTTGCAGAGCGTCGTGATCGTCAGCGTGTCGGCCTGGGCGGTCTCGAAGTCCACCGCCACCTTCGACAAAGGCAACGGATGGCACAGCGGAATGAGCTCGCTGGTGCGCTTGGCGGCCTGGATGCCGGCGACCCGCGCCACCGCCAGGACGTCGCCCTTGGGTGCGTTGCCTTGGACGATCTCTCGCAGCGTCGCCGGCTGCATCCGCACGATCGCCCGCGCCCGCGCCACACGTTCCGTGACGGCCTTGGCGCCCACGTCCACCATGGACGCTTCCCCGGCCTCGTTGATGTGGGTGAGACCCATACGCCGCGAATCTCCGCCGCCGACCAAACTCCGCTACAGCGCAGAAGCCTAACACCCGGCCTCTCTCGAGGGGGCCTGCGGGGCGCCGCGGCGCCTGTGCACCAAACCCCGGAGGACGCCGACGTGGCGGGAGGGCTTGATCCGCGGCTCCTTAGACCGAGTTGATAGGCGTCCGCGTATAATCGCGGCACTCGCGAGTCACTGCTCCGAACGCCATGACTGAGCCCGCACCCGACGAAGGAGACACGCCCCTGCGGGTGATGGTAGGCATGTCCGGCGGGGTGGATTCCGCCGTTGCCGCGATGACGCTTAAGGAACAGGGGCACAGTGTCGCGGGTCTCTTCATGAAGAACTGGGATGAGGACGACGGCACGGAGTACTGCACCGCCGAGGCCGACTACGCCGATGCGGCCGAGGTGTGCGAGCGGCTCGGCATCGAACTCTTCGCCGCCAACTTTGCGGCCGAATACTGGGACAACGTGTTCGCGGCGTTTCTCGCCGACTACCGCGCCGGTCGCACCCCCAACCCGGACGTGCTGTGCAATCGCGAGATCAAGTTCCGCCTGTTCGTGGACTACGCAGCGGAGCTTGGCTACCCCCTCGTCGCCACTGGGCATTACGCCCGCCGTAGCCCGCTCGGCGAGCCGTTCCGGCTGTTCCGAGGTGTGGATCGGAACAAGGATCAGACGTACTTCCTGCAGGCGGTGCCGACGGAGCAACTCACCGGATGCATCTATCCCATAGGCGACATGACGAAGCCCGCATTGCGACAGCGCGCCGAAGCGGCGGGCCTGCCCGTGCATGACAAAAAGGACAGCACCGGCATCTGCTTCATCGGCGAGCGGCGCTTTGCAGACTTCCTCGCCCGCTATCTGCCGGACGATCCCGGCCCCGTCCTCGACATGGAAGGCACGACGCTCGGCGAGCACCGAGGCCTCGCCTGGTTCACCATCGGCCAGCGGCAGGGCATCGGCATTGGCGGCCAAGCGGGGCGCGCCGAAAAGCCCTGGTATGTCGCCCGCAAGGACCGTGATGGCAACGCCCTCTACGTCACCCAGAACGAGTGCGACCTGCTCTCGCGGCAACTGCGTGGCAGCAGCCTCAACCGCATCGCCGGCGAACTGCCGGAGCGCTGCACGGCGAAGACGCGCTATCGCCAACCGGACCAGCCCTGTAGCGTGGATGTCGCGGGGGACACGGTGACGGTGACGTTCGAGGCGCCCCAACGCGCCATCACGCCCGGGCAGTACGTCGCCTTCTATCTCGGCGAGGAATGCTTGGGCGGTGCCCGCATCGACCACACCGACAGGGACTGTTCGTGAACCTCGAACCCCTCACCGCCGTATCCCCGCTAGACGGGCGCTACCGTTCCCGAGTTGCGCATCTGGCCGAGCATGTCAGCGAGTTCGCGCTCATTCGCTATCGCGTACGGGTGGAGGTGGAGTGGTTCGTCTTCCTCGCGGGTCTGGACGAGGTGGCGGAACTGCCTTCCGTGGACACTGCCACGCAGGAGCAGTTGCACGCCATCTGGAGAGATTTCTCGCGCCAGGATGCAGCCACCGTGCGAGCCATCGAGGCCCGCACCAACCACGACGTGAAGGCCGTGGAGTATTTCGTCAAGGACAAGGTGGCCAGCATTCGGGGCCTCGCGCCGCACATCGAGTTCGTCCACTTCGCCTGCACTTCCGAGGACATCAACAACCTTGCCTACGCCCTCATGCTGAGCGATGTGCGCGAGCAAGCGCTGCTTCGTCCGATGCGCGAGCTCACCGGCACAATCGGCGAACTGGGCGAGTCGTTGGTCGATGTTCCTATGCTGGCCCGCACCCACGGGCAGGCCGCTTCGCCCACTACTGTTGGCAAGGAACTGGCCAACGTCGCAGCTCGTCTCCGCGGCCACATCGGCAAGCTCGCGGACGTTGCCCTTTGCGCCAAGATGAACGGCGCGGTGGGCAACTACAACGCCCATCTCGTTGCCTTTCCCGACGTGGACTGGCCGGCAAGGGCACGCGAGTTTGTCGAGGGCCTGGCGCTGGCCTTCAACCCCTACACGACGCAGATCGAACCCCACGACTACATCGCCGAGTTCTGCCACGCGGTGATGCGTTTCAACCAGACGCTGCTCGATTTCGACCGCGACGTCTGGGGCTACATTGCGCTCGGCTACTTCCGTCAGCGCAAGGTGGAAGGCGAAACCGGCTCTTCCACCATGCCGCACAAGGTCAACCCCATCGACTTCGAGAACTCCGAAGGCAACCTCGGCATCGCCAACGCCTTGCTGGGGCACCTGGCGGACAAGCTGCCGGTGTCGCGTTGGCAACGGGATCTTTCGGACTCCACCGTCTTGCGTAGCCTCGGCCCGGCATTCGGGCATTGTGCGGTTGCGTATGCAAGCGCCGAGCGCGGCATCGGCAAGCTGGAAGTGGATACGGAACGCCTTGCCGCGGACCTCGACCAATCCTGGGAAGTGCTGTCGGAAGCGGTGCAGACTGTGTTGCGGGCAGTGGGGGGGAAGGAACCATACGAAGCTCTCAAGGCCCTCACCCGAGGACGGCGCCTGGATCGCGAGGTGTATCTCGGCCTCCTGGCGGGCCTTGATCTGACAGAGCAGCAACGCGAACGGCTGGAGGCGCTCACGCCGGCGACATACATCGGCGCGGCGGAAAGCCTTGCGCGGGAAGCAACTGCCCCGCAAGTTGTCGTGCGCGAAGTAGCTTGGAGCGACTGCGCCGAAATCCTCCGTGCCATCCGCGAAGAGGTGTTCATCCGGGAACAAGACGTGCCGGTCGAGGAGGAATGGGACGGTCGCGATGACGGCAGTCGGCACTTCCTGGCCGAGTCGGACGGTCGCCCCGTTGGAACCGCCCGACTCCTCGCCAGCGGCCAAATCGGCCGCATGGCCGTGCAGCAACCAGCGCGCGGCCTGGGCATCGGCCGCCTCCTGCTAGACGCTGCCGTAAAGGCCGCCCGCCAAGGCGACTACCCGGAGATATTCCTCGAAGCCCAAACCCACGCAGTCGAGTTCTATCGCAAGGCGGGCTTCCGCCCCGAAGGCGCTACCTTCATGGAAGCCGGCATCCCCCACCAACGCATGACCTTGGACTAGGCGACTTTCGTGGAAGAGAGGTTTCGACTGAACGGTGCCGTGCCGTGCGACCCGGCCGTCGAAGCGTGGTTCGCGGAACGCAACAATGCCTTGGGCGCCATCGCCCGAACGTGGTTCGAGCACATGCGCCAATGTGGCTCGGATGTCGTGGAACTCGTGCACGATGGCTGGGCCGTCGCCTGCGTAGAGGATCTGCCGTTCGCCTACGTCAGTACCTTCACGAAGCACGTCAACGTCGGCTTCTTCGCCGGTTCTATCCTTCCCGACGCGGCGCACCTCCTCCAAGGCACCGGCAAGCGAATGCGCCACGTCAAGCTCCGCCCCGGCGAACACGTCGATTCCGAGGCGCTTGGGGCCCTCATCGAAGCCGCCTACGAAGACGTTCGCGACTTCGCCCACTTCGCGAGATGACCCGCCGGCATCACGGGACGCCACAGAGGTGCTTGGCGGTGCGCGTTTCCTCGTGCTCGAAGGCCCCCTCGTATTGGCGGATGCCCCCGGCAGTCAGCCCAGCAGCGCGACAATGGCCACGCCACTGACTTTCGATGACGGAAACCATCTGCGCGAGCATTTGGCAGGCGTGGTCCCTCTTTATGTCGAAGAAAGGGGCAGCCTCGATGGCGGCTTCGATGGATGCGGCGTTGCCGCTCAACTCGCTGACGCCCGTCTCCAGGTGTCGTTGGCGCGCCGGTTGCGGATTGATGTCGAACGCCGGCGCCAGGCTCCACAGTCCACGCCCCACATGGAGTAGGCCAAGCTTCTTTAGGTG
>VXPR01000259.1:10027-13620 GCA_009839405.1 Gammaproteobacteria bacterium | reverse complement strand
GCGACCACCGAGCTCTACACGCGTAAGCTCGTCGGCAGCGTCAGATGAGTATCAGCGACAGGCGTAGGGAAGGGGGAAACGTGCGGAAGGCTGCGAAGGGAAAGGCTTGCGTGACCCATTGGGCAGCGACGGCGGTTCTGGCTTTCGGGGTGGTGCCGGCCGTGGCCGAAGAAGCGCGCGGGACGGTGTTTCGCGACGACAACGGCAACGGCGTGCGCGACTCCGGCGAGCCCGGCATCGCCGAGGTGCGGGTCTCGAACGGGCGCGAGGTGACGCTCACCGACGCCGATGGCGACTATCGCATCGAGGTGGACGACCAGACCATCATCTTCGTCACCAAGCCGACCGGCTACATGACGCCGGTGAACGCGGACATGCTGCCGCGTTTCCACTACATCCATCAGCCGGCCGGTTCGCCGAAGCGGATGCGCTACCGCGGAATCGACCCGACTGGGCCGCTGCCGGAACGCATCGACTTCCCGCTCACCCGCGTGGACGAGCCGGCGGTGTTCGACGCAATCCTGTTCGCCGACCCACAGCCGCAGACCGAGGCGGAGCTCGACTACATCCGCGACGACGTGATCGCGGAACTCGTAGGCACGGACGCCCGCTTCGGCATGACCATGGGGGACATCCTGTTCGACGATCTCGCGATGTTCCCCCGCTACAACCGCCTCATCGCCCGCATGGGCGTACCCTGGTACAACGTGCCCGGCAACCACGAGATGAACCTCGATGCCGACGGCGACAGCGATTCGCTGGAGACGTTCAAGCGGCACTTCGGCCCGCCCTACTACTCGTTCGAGGTGGGCGATGCCGTCTTCTTCGTGCTCGACAACATCGTCTATCAGGGCGGCGGCGAGGTCACCGCAGACAACCTGCGTGGCAACGGCCGCTACATCGCCGAGTTGAGCCAAGACCAGTTGACCTGGCTCGGCAACGAACTCGCGCACATCCCGGACGACCGACTGCTCTTCTTCGCCATGCACGCGCCGCTCGAGATCGCCGGCACCGATGCCCCGGGCGTCACCACGAGCAACCGACGGGCGCTCTTCGAAATGCTGGGCCAACGGGAGCACCTGTATGCGGTGGCGGGCCATACGCACACCGTGGAACACCGCTACTTCGACGCCGACGACGGCTTCGCCGGACCCGAACCGTTCCACCACCACGTGCTCTCGACGGTGTCGGGAAGCTGGTGGAGCGGCCCGTTCGACGAGGAAGGGGTGCCAGTGTCCTGGCAGCGGGACGGCACGCCCAACGGCTACCACATCCTCACCGTGGACGGTGTGGACATGAGCGTTCGCTTCAAGGCTGCCGGCAAGCCGGCGGACTACCAGATGCGCATCATGTTCGACGTCGCCCACCACCGAAACCGCGACGCGGCCGTGCGGGACTCCCGTCCGGGCGAAATGCTCGACGGTCGCATGACGGTCGAACAGGCCTACGGCGCCGAGGTGTACGTCAACCTCTTCGACGGCGGTCCGCGCTCGAAGGTCGAGTTCAGCGTCGGCGGACACGGGCCGATCGCAATGGAGCGGGTGGCACGGCTCGATCCGGCCATCACCGAGCTGCACCTGCGCCATGCCGACGTGATCAAGTCGTGGGTACAGCCGCAGCCTTCGACGCACCTGTGGGTTTCGCGCCTGCCGGAGCTTGGCGCTGGAACGCACACGCTGACGGTGCGGGCGGTGGACGAGTTCGGCCGCACCCACCATGCGCACCGGATCATGGAGATCACGCCGGACGCGCCGTAACCCAGCGGGTGGCCTTGACCGGGCGGCGAGTCTGGTAGATTCGCCGCCCCGCCCGAAAAAGGATGCAAAACCATGGCTTCGGAACTCGTCTTCTACACCCATCCCATGTCCCGTGGCCGCATCGTTCGCTGGATGCTCGAGGAGATCGGCGAGCCCTACGACACGGAGTTGCTCGAGATGGGCGGCTCGATCAAGGGCGCTGACTACCTCGCCATCAACCCCATGGGCAAGGTGCCCGCCATCCGCCACGGCGACCGGGTGGTAACCGAAACCGCCGCGATCTGCGCCTACCTCGCCGACGCCTTCCCAGACGCGGGCCTCGCCCCGCCAACGAACGATCGCGCCGACTACTACCGCTGGCTCTTCTTCGCCGCCGGCCCCCTCGAAGCCGCCGTCTCCAACTCTGCCCTCGGGCTCACCGTTCCCACCGAACGCGAAGCAACCGTGGGCTACGGCAATCTCGCCACAGTCATCGACACCTTGGAGCAGGCCGTGGCAGGCCGCGAATTCGTCGCCGGCGTGAGCTTCTCCGCCGCCGACGTGTACGTCGGCTCCCACATCGGCTGGGGCTTCCAGATGGGCACGATCGAAGAGCGTCCCGCCCTCGCGGAGTACTGCAACCACGTCCAGTCGCGCCCCGCTCACCTGCGCGCCCAACAAATCGACGACGCGTTGGTGCGGCAGGGATAGCAGGGATCACCGCCGGTTCCAATCACCCCCCGTTGGGAACGGAGAGAGAGAGGCGTCCTAACGTGCCTGTCGGCGCGATGGACAGCGGGCGCGTCCCTCCGGAAGTCCGGCGGCATGGCTTCCTGCGGGCGACGGCTCTCGGACGGAGGGCGTCTCGCCCTCCAGAGTTTCGCGCTCAGCGAAACTCACGCGCCGTATCGGGCGCGAGTCCCACAAGCGCGCCGTTTCGTCACCGTCAGCGCAAGGCTTCTCAGCCGCTAGGCAGTGGCGAGAGCAGTTTGCGCTCGATCAGCCCGCGGAAGTGGCTCTCCGTCCGCAACGCCAAGGTTCGGTCACGCAGCAGGACACCGAGTTCGATGTTTCGGTTGAGGGCCGCGTCGGTGAGGTTGGCGGAAGTGATGAAGGTGGTTTCGCTGTCTGCCACCAGCGCCTTGGCGTGAAGCACAGCGCTTTGCTCTGGCTCCAAGGATCGAGGGTCAAAGTACACCGTAGGCCGGCGCGTACCGGGCCAATCCTTGCACCAGAACTGATCGGCAAAGCGCCGAATCAGCGCATCCGCGGCAGTGGTGTCAGCACGCTGGCGCTGGATGTTGAGCAGGAGGGCGACGTCTAGATCAGGCACCGCATCCATGCGTTCGGCAAGGCTAGCGAAGACTTGGGGACCATCGAAGTAGGCGTAAGTGCAGACCCAAAGCGAACGTTCAGCAGATTGGATTGCTTCGTCGAACACACGGTCGGTGCGTCGGGCGTGAACACCCGGCACTTGCGGCCCAGACCAGACAAGCTCTGGCGCTCGAAGCCTGGTGCTCGCTTGCCCGACCGACCGAATCCACGCTGCAGCAGCCCGGCCGGAAACACCCATCCCATCCAGCGACGCAATGTCTGCAAGCACATCGTCCACGCCCTCTTGCAGCCCGAGCGTGGAACCAAGCGAAACAGCCGAGGAGTCCGCCGACACCATGCCCGCATCAAGTGCGCTAGCGAGACGGCCGCGCAGATGGGAGGGTAGCCCTAGAACCGCGTCCCCTACCGCCATCTCTCCGCCATCCCCCACCCGCTAGCGGCGAACAAGGCCAGGGCAAGCAACGACTGACCGACACGTGCGCCACTCGTTCATGGCCATGGCCGTTTCACACGGGTGCGGGG
>VXPR01000259.1:9134-10017 GCA_009839405.1 Gammaproteobacteria bacterium | reverse complement strand
CGCTAGCGTCGGCACCACCAAGGCTCGGTCGAGGTGGTCATTGCGCATTTCGCAGGAAGTCTCGGCGATCAGCGCGCAACCGTGGCACGCAGCGCCGTGCAACCAGCGACGTTCCATGCTGCTGTCCGGTTCGTGCTGTGCGCAAACAGGGTCGTTCGAGCACAGCATGGCGGCGCGCAGCGCATCGGCAAGGTGGCCCTCGATGTGTCGCGCCTGTTGCACCAGCCCACCAAGCGTCCCTTCGGCATCCGGGGTCGCGGTGTAGAGGAGGATTCCATAGCGCTCGTCTTCGGCGTAGATGCGCTCGCGGATCGAGCTTGCCGGATAGCCGCATCGCAGGGCGAGCGACTGGAGCAACAGGTGCGCGAGCGTGTGCAAGAGGATATAGGCGCCGCCCGGGAAATCCTGTCGCCCAGAGTTGCGTTCCTTCTGCCAAGCGGCATGCCCCCGACGAAGCGCATCGATGCGCCGTTGCACAGGTGGTTTCTCCAGCCACTTGTCCACGGCTTCGCCGGAAAGCTGGATGAACAACCCTTCGCCCCGATTCTCCACTGCCGGAAACCAGGATGGCTCGATCGCGATGTCTGCTCGCTTCACGTCCGTGTCGTATTCGCCGTGGATATCGCGCATCTCCGCCTCGAGTCTCGTGAAGCCGATGAGTGCCATCACCTCACGCAGCCGGTGTAGCTGGATGACGCACGCAATGTTCTCGCTGAGATTCAATCCCGGAGTGCGCCAAACGTGATCGGGCAGCCGCCGAGCGTGGAAGTTCGGATCAACTGGCACGTCGTCGCCGAAGCCTTCCTTCGCCTTCAGCAGCGCATCGAGCTCCACGGCTTTCAGGTTTCGGTCGCCCGTTCCGCCGTCCTTGTGCCGCATTACG
>VXPR01000259.1:0-9124 GCA_009839405.1 Gammaproteobacteria bacterium | reverse complement strand
TTCCTCGTCCAAAAAGTAGGTGTCGGCGAATATCTCCTCGTCGTCGTAGCCGTCAAGCCCTTTGGCGACTTCTGGGAGCCGCTTGAAGACTTCCAAATCCGCTTTGGCATTCACCCCTTGCAGTATTCCCCAAAGGTCGGTCACCACCCGATCCACGTCCGAGCCTCGATCCGGCAACGACAGCACGCTCACCACCTGCGGGAAGTAGGCATTCGTCGCCGTCCGGATCAAGAGACGGCTTGGTAGGTCGCAATCCTCTTCCGCATCCTTGCCAAGCCACGGCCGAGCACCTCGACATGTGCCGAGAGCCTTGCTTTCCAACTGCTTGGCTTCGTAGAGCGAACGCTGCTTGCCACACGCACATCGGACCGACAGATCCGAGAGATCCCCACTGGTACCCTGCTCCACCAGCCACAACTCTCGCCGGCATGGGTCGTCGCCTCGATGAACGAAGCCATACCAGTCGAGATCGTCCACATGTCCCCGGGTACAGGCGCGCACGAAGCGTGTGGGGACCACCGCCTTACCCTCGAACTTCCCGTTCTCCAGCGCCGTGCGGCGCACGAGCCGGCGCTTCTGCGCGCGGCCCTCCCACTCGACGAACTGGACGACGAACCACTCGGGAAAGCGCCATGCCCCGATGTCCTGCCGTTGCTCCCATGGAACGCTCGGTGCCGGTGGCGGAGCAAACAGCCTGGGGGCAGCCACGCCAGTTATGCGGTGGATGACCTCAGAAAGCCGCGCCTCGTCGATCTGTTCGAGCTTGCCTGGGTGAGGCCAAGTCTCCAACCCACCGACGATGGCGGCGTGTTGCGGGAGGTCAAGCAGGGCACCCGGCCCATAGGTCGTGATGACCTGGCTTTGTCGAATCGTCGCCGAGGTCATCCGTCTGTCGCTGAGCCCGTCAGGTTTCTCAGGCGCAGGCCAACCTCCGGCTCCACGTCGCGCAAGGATCGATGGGCGCGAAACTTGCGGTGATTCGCCGACTCGAAGTCCTCGTCGAGCACATCGCGGAGCAGCGGTTTGGGCCCGGACCGGGTTTCTCCCTTCCCATAAACAACCGCGACGCCGTCTTGTCGGTACTCATCGACCACCTTGCTCCACGCGTCGAGCAGATCCGAAACGCGATGCTGCACGGAGAGCCGCCTCTCATCCCTTTCATCTTCATCGTCCAGGGGTTGCTCGTTCAGTCGTGCCATCAGCGCATTGAGCACCCGCTGCTCAACGTCCGCACGGACGCCATCAATGCTCTCCACCCCCTCCGGGCGCGTCAGCGTAGGATCGAGGTGGCGCGCAAGACCCACGAGCGCACCGGCAAAGCCCCGATCCAAGGCCCGAGCGGAGAAGGGTGTGACGCTCGATGCTTCCACCGAACGATAGAACGTCTCGTGGTAGTGCCGGAAGCGCTCGTAATGCGAGCGGTCGCGGGGCTTGTGGACATTGAGTAGCGTCACTACGAGCCCGGGCCTTTCGTCGTCCCGTCCGACGCGACTGGTGGCCTGGATGTACTCGGCGTGCGTCTTCGGCTGCCCCAACACCACCATGAGGCCGAGACGCGTGATGTCCAACCCGACCGAAATCATGTTGGTAGCGATGGCACTGTCCACCCGCTGCCTGCGGTCGTGAAATGCGTGTCCCAACCGCCGGCGGGCATCTGCGACCTTGTTGGTGGGCACGCGCGAGGTGAGTTCGACCACATCGTTGAAACGGAGTCGATTCTCGAACAACCCCTCCGCCTCGCCGATACGCCGGCGATCGCCATAGCGGCGAATGGTGGTCTGCACCTCCTCTTCCAAGATGCGCCTCGCGCCGCCGAGTTCACGGAGGGAGTTGAAGTAGCCGAGGACCGTCATGTAAGGGTCGGCCGGGTTGTCCTTGTTCCTCGCGCCGCCAGCGTCCTCGTAAGCCTTCTGCGCTGCTCCGAATAGAGCGAGCCACACCCGACGCATGAGCACCTTCGGATTGCGGCCAGCCGAAACGACGCCGAGATAAAGCCGGCCCGGCACGTCGGTCAGTTCCCTCGTGTGGGCGAAAAACGAGTCCTCGCGGTTCGGCCCCGGCGGCGGGAACACCTGCGTCAACGACCGGGCAAACAGCGCCTGAATCTGGTTCTGTGCCGCCCTGGCCGTAGCCGTGGACGCAACGATCTTCGGACCCCTCGCGGCCTCCCCTATTCCCCGCTGACAAAGCGTGCCGATGGTGGATTCATAAAGGCCAACCATCGTTCCTAGCGGGCCCGAAATCAGATGCAGCTCGTCCTGAATCACGAGATCCGGCGGCGGCAGGGGGCGACCGAGCGGCTGCCCGGTGTTCGTTCGCATGGGGCCGTAGAACCCATTGTGGTCGTATCGCTCGGCACCCCCTAGGAGCAACCCTGTCTCCCCAACCCACGGCAGGGACGCGAACTTGTCCACCGTCGCAATCACGAACGCCGGCAAGCGGCGGTAGAGCGGCTCGTCCACCGCAATGATGGGCAGCGGGCGGTCTCCGTTGAACTCGCACTCGATGTTGGCGCAGGCAATCCGCAGTTGGTCGGGCGCATCCGCATTGGGCAGCAACTCGAACGAATCTGGCGTGAACTTGGTGCTGCACCAAGGGCAGCTTTCGAGCGGAATCGGCGAGGGATTGCTGTTCGGATTGGCCTTGAAACGAGTGGTCTTGTTGCGTGCGGAATCCGATCTGCGGTCGCCCTTGTGGCCCATCCTGTTGGGCGTGGCTGCCTTCCCCACCCACAGACCGATCTCGAATGGCCACTCACCATAGCGCTCCGGATCGTTCTCGCGTTCGAGTTCGAGCGCACAAACGAGGCCGGAAGCACGTGAGAGCTGATCGAGCGTGAGCAGGCGCAATGTATAGCGCATGACGACACTGACGCCCGCTCCCTGCAGTGCGCCATCCCCGGGGTTGCGGAGGCGACGCAGCACCATCGCCATGGCCGCCAAGCCCAAATAGGCCTCGGTCTTGCCGCCGCCCGTAGGGAAAAAGAGCAAGTCAACGGTGCCTCGGTCAGCGTCTTCCGAGTCGACAAGGCCCGGCAGGTTCAGCAGGATGAACGCAAGCTGGAACGAGCGCCACTGTGGCGCATCCACATCGTCAAGGCGATGCCGCAGAGCCTCTGCTACAGCCCGGTTCGCGACGCGAAACGCGTCGAGAACGTCAGCGTCCTCCGCGAGCAGAGCTATCCCACGCTCAATGCGACGCGACGCCAGCGTGGCCCGCTCAAGCAGTGCGTGCGCAGTCGTCTGGTGGCCTTTCGAGAGCTGCGCAGCATTGTCCCGCCTCGACTCGATCCAGGCGCGATACTCGCTGACGATTGCTTCAAGCGCTTCCTCGGCGGCATCGCCGTCGGCAAGGCTTCCGAGATCGTCCATGGACAGCACAACGTTGGCGGGGTTCACGGTGTCGGTCTTGGCGACGTAGGCAGCAGGAATCCAGCTCGTTCGCACCACACGGCAGGTGTTGTCCACCTCGTCCCAGTCCGCCGAAACGCCGTGCCCGGTGGCGTACTCTGGCGTGTCGCGGTAGTGCAGGTCTGCTAGGTCCTCGTCCCACCTGTCGCTTTCGCTGCTGGCCGTGCGCGGGTCTCCGCGAGCAACAAAGCCCTCGGCGCACGCCACCTCGATCTCGGCCTGAAAGGCGTACGCGGCGTCTCGATGTTCCTTGTCCGGAGCGCGCCCATTGACCAGGAACACGGAGACGCTGCGAGTACCGGCGGGTATGCCGGGCAGGTGCTCTGTCTTGATCGGTCGATTCAGCACATACAGAGCCAATCCTTCCCCCGTGCCGGAATCAGGGACCTCGTGCCGACCGGGCTGACTCAGCGGCACACGAACCACTCTCTCCCACGGCCGCCGCTGCCACGTCGCCCGCTCGCGGTCGCGGTCCTTCCTTGCCTCCGGTACGTATTCGTAGTCACCCCAACGCACCGTGACACTCAGGGAGTCCGTTTCTTGCGGCACGAGGAAGCTCAGACCCATCGAGGACGGAAAGAAGCTGGGCTTCGCTGCCCTCCGTTCCTCTTGCGATTCCTCGGGCAGCCCCCCTTCGCCTACATCCTCCGCATCGTCCTCCTCATCGGCATCCGACCGCTGCTCCATGGGTGCATCGCTTGGCACGAGGAACCCGGCGAGATACCAGTTCGACGGCCGCTCCCAACCGTTCAGCCTTTCTTCCGCGAGGGGATGTCCGACAGGTGGGCCCACGAGATCAAGGTTCAGGGCGTCGACGATGCGGCCTCGCACTACAAGCGAGGTATCGGGAACAGAGGAAGGAGGCGTGGTGCTCATGATCGGGCGATCTTCCGGCAACCTCGCGCCCTTGCCGATTGCGGTTGCGGTTCATCGCCTCTCATGTCGGGTAGTTTACCGGGTCAAATCGCGAGTTCCGCGTCGTAACCCGTGAGCTTCCAGGTCGAGAACACTCAAAACACAGTAGCTCCTATGGAGGCCGAGAGTCCGGACCGCAGGTGTGCCACAACGGCCAGCCAATCCCGCGAGGCGAATCCCGTCGTAACTTGGTGCAGCACCATCTAGGCCGTACGAACGGGGAAACGGCAGGATCAGCCACCCGTCCTCGCCATGGCCGCCCAAGCAAGGGGCTTGGGTTGATGAACGCGCCGATCCTACGACAGGCCTTTGCGGGAGGGCTGGCGGCACGAACGACACCTATAGGAGGTCGAAAGCGGTCACGATTCCCACAAGATGCAAGACCGAGTTGGGATTGCCGTCTTCGCTCGCCTCTCGAGGTTCCTCGCGGGTCACGAGCAAGGGCAGGCGTCCTGCCTCGCAAGCGTTCCAGGCTCCTTGCACCGGGGTGCATTCGCGCTCCGTTCGGGCACGGCGAAACTCAAGCCCACGCTCCTTGGCCTGCTTCACTGTCATGCCCATCTTGCGTTTTCGCGGATCATGCTTGCCCTTGCGTTGATCAAGAGTTCCCAACCAAGAAGCCAGGTCGTCCGCAGTCAACACCTGCCAGGTTTGCGGGTCTTCGCATTCCTTTCTGTCGGCGCGCGGAAGCACGGAGAAGTCCGAGACCAGCATGGTTCGCCGAACATCGGCAATCGTCTGCCACAAGTGAACACACACGGGGTGCTGCACCATCACATGCGCGAGCTTGAGGGGCTCGGCGCAATTGTGGTTCTGGTTCATCCCATCCTCCCGAGCAACGCCGAGCAGTGCGTCCAATAGCACAGCGGCCAGCGCTTTCGTGCGGGTTTCCGCCAGGACGGCTTCCGAGCCCGTGTGCATGATGTCATTGCGTGCATCCGTCACCTCGCCATACAAGCGGTCCCAGCCCATGCCGCCAAGTCCCGCACCCTCGAGTGAATACGAAGCGTGGTTCTTCACCAAGTCCTGCATGGCCTGACGTGTCTTTGTGCGGCCAAGTGCTGCGTTGTGGTCGCCGGCCACGTACTTGGCCACGCGCTCTATCTGGTGCAGCAGCGAAGCGACACCCGTGCGACCGCTCGCGACTTTGGTTAATGCACTCTTCAAATCGGCACGGAGCGCTCCCGCCGCGTCCCGCGTTAGCAGCTTCGACGCTCTCTGTGGCACGTTTGTCAGGGCCTCGCCCGCACGCGGGCCCTTTGACGAAGTTGTGCTTCGATGCGCGCATAAAGCCTAACGTCGAACGCTGAACGGTCGGCGATGGCGACCGCCAACGCGTAAGGTTCCCGATCGGCAGAGAGGCTTTGTCCCCACGCTGGGTCTTTGCGCGTGACGACGACGAACCAGGAGCCTAGCTTCGTGGTCTGCGATGGTTGTGTAAATCGCCACGTGGAAGCCTGCACAGTGCCCTTCGATCGAACTCGCTCCGCGAAACGGCGACTGGAGCCACGCTCTGTGACATTCTCCGTTACGGCTTTGTCGATGTGGCGGTTGAATCGGTTAGCGACTTCGTTCAGCGAATCGGCCTTGACAAACTTGAAGCTAATCGACGACGCCCGATAGTCGATGCGCGTAGTGCGCGTGGCAGGGCGATGCGCCAAGGCGACTGTGATCTGTCGATCACGGTTCCGTCCTGTCCAAAACTCCCGTGGGATGGGAACTTGGAAGAAGTGGTGTCGCTCGTCCTGAATCAACTCCTCCGCCCAGAGGGTTACGCAATTTTCCAAGGACCTGTAAAGCGCAGAACGGTTTACGATCCCGTAGCCAACGACGTTCCGTTGCTCCTCCTCTTCGGGGAAGAGGTCTGCACAAGCAGGTAGTGGCTCGGCGTGCGCGACAAGCATCGCACGACACAGATCAACGCTGGCGTCGGGTAGTTCGTCCAACAGTCGGGCAGCGGCGTGGGCCACGCGAGGAGCCGCGAAGCTGGTTCCCGAGTCCGTCCTAAACGGATTGCCGGTCGCGAAATTATGAGCGGTCGATACCACGCCTATGGGGCGCACCGCACCTCCACCCGTACGGACGTCAGCGACTTGATTGCCGCCGTAGTCCACCAAATCCGGCTTGATCGCGCCGCCTACTGATGGCCCACTACGTGTAAAGGGTGAAGGCTGGTCAGTGGCGGCGACCGTCCGATAGGCTGGATCGCCTCGCCATCGCAATTGCTGCTGCCCAAGGTTCTCCCTTGCAATGCTGCCCACCGTCAGCACGTTCAACGCCGGCGCCGGATCCAAGAGTGTGGCATCCGGCCCCGTCAGATAGGCCGGATACTCAACTCGCCAATCGTCCGGTGCGCCGTCATCTCCAGGCGAGAGATTGCCAGTTGGCACGACGAACAGAACGTCAAGCTCTCTGCTCAGGGCGTCGAGAGTTACAGCCAGTCCCGCTACGTGCCCTCCTAAGTAGGGCTTGTTCTTGTCGCCGTACGAGAGGTTGAACACACGGCAACCGTATTCTTCAACGAAGTAGCGCACCGCCGCTTCGATTTGATTCTCGACCAACTGCGGATCGCCGCGATTTTGCCGGTCAAGAATCCGACCGCTGAAGAGGCGGAGCGACGGCGTGAAGCGACCCCGGCGCAGACATTCCTCCACGTCGTCGTACAGGGCGATGCCACTGACGAAAGTGCCGTGACCATGGTCGTCGTCGGGTCCTGCGCCGTTCAAAAAGCTCGCAGCTTCCCCAACGGCGGGCGCCAACGCAGGGTGCCCCGCCGCGAGCCCAGAGTCGAGCACTACGATTCCGGCAGCGTCTTCGGGCGGGGGCGGCACCTCCTCCAGTTCCTGCACTGGTGTGAGCACCAATCGCAAGTCGAGTCCAAAGTCTGGCAACAGATCGACCGACCGTACGTCTCTGTATCGAAGCAATTCCTCGCCAAGCTGCCTACGACATTCGATCCGGTAGATGGTCAGATAGGGCTTCAGAACCTTGTCGATGATGCGACCCTCGCGTTCGAGCAGCCAGCTCTCGAACGCCGCTCGTTGCTGCGAATCTCGTCCCTCCCGCCCCAATGGCCACATTTCAACGTCTAGGGCAAACGGTTCGTCGTCGGGAAAGCCCTTACGTTCCAGCGCCCACCCTCTCCGGTCGTCCGGTGTCCAGTGGTCCAAGTCCCGAAGCGCGTACAGTACGTTCTGATAGGAAGGTCTGCCGCCTCCGACAAGTGTCGTCAGTCTTGCTTCGAAATCGTCGAGTTGCTGGTCTGTGGCGAAGGCGAGAACGAGAGTATCGTCCTCCTGGCTAACTACCTCGACACCGGTCATTGCCCGCGCCACCTCTTCCGGCATGACTTTTGCCGTAAGCTGGATCTTTATCAGCCGGCGGTCGTCGCCACCCCCGAGATCCCGTTCGGCAGCCGCTCGGGCTTCGCCCAGCCGGTACCTTAGGTTTGCCCCGTGTCCTGCAGGATCGTCGACTTCCCGCCGTCCGCGGGGCGGTTGCCCCGGCCGGCGCTCGGTTACTGGCTGCTCGCGGTCCAGTTCTAGGTGCGGGTGACTATCGTCCCCGTTCGCC
The DNA here is from genome assembly GCA_009839405.1 of Gammaproteobacteria bacterium. Taxonomy (GTDB): domain Bacteria; phylum Pseudomonadota; class Gammaproteobacteria; order Pseudomonadales; family Azotimanducaceae; genus VXYL01. The sequence goes on along the minus strand of VXPR01000259.1, from coordinate 1,226 downwards.
ATAGGGAAATCTCTACTTTAGGGTCGTCTTTGGCGCTCGGGCCTTCTCGCGCTGGCCCGCCTTCTTCAGGTGCTCTACATGGAGGCGCAACTCCCCGCCTTCAAGCACGACATCCTTGATTGCGCGTCGGATGATGCGTTCCGCGTCCGCGTGGGAGGTGTCCCGGAAGCATGGCAGCGCTGCAGCCTCGTCGATCTCGAACTCGTAGCGGACACCCCTGAGCTTCACTTCGAGGAGTTGTCGTAGCTGGGCGGGCGTTGGCGGCTTCAGGAGCAGGACTTCCTCGAACCTCCGCCAGATGGCAGTGTCCAGCATGCGCTCGTGGTTCGTCGCGGCGATGATAAGGCTCCGGCCCGTGTAGTCGTCGATCATCTGCAGTACGGCGTTTACAACGCGACGCAGTTCACCGTGCTCGGTCGCGTCGTCCCGTTCCTTTCCCAAGGCATCGAACTCGTCGAACAAGACCACCATCGGCGATGCGGCGATGAAGTCGAACACCTTGCGCAGATTGGCTGCGGTCTCACCCAAGAACGAGGACACAACGCTGTCCGTGCGAACAATTGCAAGCGGCCTACCCAACTCCTGGGCGATGACCTCGGCAGCGAGTGTCTTGCCACAACCCGGGGGGCCGCAGAACAGAAGCCGGTCGCACGGCCGCAGGCCGTGTGCGCGCAAGACATCCTCGCGGTTGAACTCGTGAAGCACTTGCTCCAGTAGGGCTTTGTTCTGTGGCGAGAGGACAATGTCCGCCAGTTGCCGCACCGGCTCCTTGATTGTCAGCAGCGGAAAGCCGCGCTCGCGGTCCTCTGGGATGGACAGGTTCAGGGGACGGAGAGCCGATGAGGGCAGCGTGCGCGGACAGCCGTAGAGGATGGTCTCCAAGTCCCTTGCCAACAGGTGGTGGTGCTTGTCCCGTTCCTCCTCGATGACTTGCTCGGCGGCACCACGGAACGCCTCTATGTCGCCTTCGGCGCCGGAGCGAATGAGCTGCTTGAGGAGCTTTCCCGTTGCCACGATCAGCCTTCCTTCACCCTCGACCGATGGATTCGACCTTGGAGCACACACCATGGCCAGCGTCCAATCGGGTCGGCATCCTGCTTGCCCCCAAAATCATACCTGCTTGCGACCGTTGGGGGGTTTTTAGTGTTGGGGCGCACAATAGACAGGTAGAATTTTTAACAAAAACAGCCCCCCAGCCCGGGAAGAGAGGGGAGGTTGGGGGGGGT
>VXPR01000493.1 GCA_009839405.1 Gammaproteobacteria bacterium | reverse complement strand
CCTCCTGCCGCCGTCTCCAACCGCCGAAAACGACGAGGCGTCCGCCAGGCAAGGTCCGCCTGTCGGCGCAACGGAGAGACCAGGGCGAGACCAGAATGCACCCCAAGAACCGTCCGTTCCCGTCGGGCCGCAAAGTCCGACAGGCTGCTAGCGCAGCCGGGAGGGCAGCACGCCGCAGCCGCCAGAGAGGTCCAAGCCCTCGAGTAAAGAAAAACGGGCGACGCAAGCGCCGCCCGTTTCTCCGGTTCCTCCGTTTACGCGCTGCTGCGCAGCACCTGTCCGGCGCGCTCTCCCGTGAGCTCGTCGTCCCGCAGCACCACTGTGCCGTTGCACACCGTTGCCTTGTACCCGGCAGCCCGCTGAATGAAGCGCGGCGCCCCGAAGGGGAAGTCATGCACGATTTCGGGCATGCGCTCCTCCAGCCGGGAGATGTCGAACACGTTCACGTCCGCGCGCTTGCCGACTTCGACCGTGCCGCGGTCCTTGAGCCCCAACACGCCGGCCGGCACCGAGCTGATCCGGCGCACCGCTTCCTCGAGGGAATAGACGCCCGAGTCGCGGTGCCAATGCGACAGGATGAAGGTGGACCACCCGGAGTCGATCATCTGGCTCACGTGTGCCCCGGCATCGCCGAGGCCAGGCATGGCCCACTCGGTGCGGATCAGCCCTTCGAGCGCCTTGAGATCGACGTTGAAGCCGCGCAGATGGAACAGCGCCTTGCCGTCCGTCTGGTCGCTGATCCGGAGCCACGTTTCCACCGGGTGCTCGCCGAGCGCCTTGGCCTGATGGTAGAGGCTCTGGTCCAGGCTCTGCGTGTAGCAGGGACGCGCCTGGTCGCCCATGTAGAACCAGCGCTTCATGCCCTCAGCGGCTTCATCGCCCTGGGCCTTCACCTCGTCCACGAGGCGCCGGCGCGTTTCCGGGTCGCGGATCGCTTTCAGCCGCCCGGCGAGGTCGAGCTTGCGCAGCTCGTTCCAGCCGTCGGTGCGGAAGAAATTGTTGGTGGAAAGCCCACCGACGCCGCCGCCGCTGCGGGGCACGGTGACGGAGGTGACGTTCAGCCCTTCCGCCCGCATGGCCTTCACGCGCTCGTCCATGCGTTCGACGCCAATCTCCGCCGCGGTGCTGAAGAGCGCCCCCCGAGCGGTTCGCGCCTCGTCGCGGATGAGATCGAGTTCCGCGTCGAAGTCGCGGAAGTCCGACACCGTCTGCATGATGCCGCCGGCGGCGCCGACTTCCTTCGCCACAGCGCGCAGTTCGTCGCGGTGCGCAAACGTGCCGGGGATCGAGCGACCATCCGGCAGCCGGTGCCCGGGCAGGCGGTTGGTGGAGAAGCCCACCGCACCTTCCCGCACGGACTGTCCGGCGAGTTCGGCAATCTGCCGCACTTCGTCGTCGGTGGCGGGTTCTTCCACGGCGCGTTCGCCCATGACATAGAAGCGCACCGCACAGTGGCCGACGAGGCCAGCGATGTTGATGGACGGCCCCAGCGCCTCAAGCGCGTCGAGATAGCCGCCATACGACTCCCAGTTCCACGGCAGGCCGTGCAGGATGGCGTTCTTGGGAATGTCCTCCACCGTTTCCATCATGCCGGCGAGGAACTCCCGGTCCGACGCCTTGCAGGGCGCGAACGTGACGCCGCAGTTGCCGAGGAGCGCCGTGGTGACGCCGTGCCAGGACACCGACGTAACCTGCGGATCCCAGCCAATCTGCGCGTCCAGATGCGTGTGCAGATCAACGAACCCCGGTGCCACGTTGAGGCCATCGGCACGGATTTCCTCGCGCCCCTTGCCATCCACCTTGCCAACTTCGACGATGGTGTCGCCATCAATCGCCACATCCGCTTGCACAGGCGCACTGCCCGTGCCGTCCACCAGCGTTCCGCCTCGAATTACCAGATCGTGACCCATCGCTCCCTCCCGAAGGTGATTGCAGTCAACCCCCGACTATAGGCCAACGTGCGACCGATAACCACGCGTGGGCAAGTCGGCTCCCAAATTCGGATTTGACACGCGCCCCCGCAAACCGCCATTCTCCGAACTTCGGTTTGGGGGAGAAAAGGACGGATGGCGGACAAGCCGTTGCCGGCAGTGGGATACCTGAAGATCCCTGAGAACGGCAAGCCCTATCTGCAAGGCTGCAAGTGCTCTTCGTGCGGTGCCGTGTTCCTCGGCGAGCGGGACAACTGCTCGAAATGCGGGGCGCGGGGCGGCATGGAGGAGGTGCAGCTTTCCAACCAGGGCGAGCTCTACTCCTACTGCATCGTGCATCGCTCGTTCCCGGGCATCGAAGTGCCTTACGTCTCCGCGATCGTCGATCTCGAAGGGGGCGGCACCGTCAAGGGCAACCTCATCAACGTCGAGCCAGAGCCGGACAAGATCCCATTCGGAATGCCGGTCGAAGTCGTCTATGACGACGCACTGGGTCGCAAAGATCGGGACGGCAACTCGTACCTTTCGTACTTTTTCCAGCCGCGTTAGCGGTCGATCCTGACGGCTTCAGGGGGAGCCAATCGAACACCTAGGGCAAGCACAAACGGGCCAAGGAGGGCGCAAATGACCGATGCATACGTAATCGGCGTGGACATGATCAAGTTCGGACGGTTTCCGGAGAAGACCGTCCCGCAAATCGGCTCGGAAGCGGCGCTCTTGGCGCTCGACGACTGCGGCCTCAAGATCCAGGACATGCAGGCGCTGTACTGCGGCAACCTGGGTCAGGCCAGCGGCATGGTCGGCCAGCGCATCCTGCAGGAGATCGGCCAGACGGGCGTTCCGGTCATCAACGTCTCCAACGCCTGCGCCACCGGCGCCACGGCCTTCCGCGAGGCTTGGGCCTCGGTGAAGGCCGGGCTCTACGACGTGGTGCTCGCCGTGGGCGTCGAACAGATGGGCAAGGGCCTGCTCGGCGGTGGCGGCGGCGCCACCGGCATCCCGAAGGAGGGCCTGCTCGGCTCCGGCACCATGCCTGCCGTGTTCGCGGAAGCCGGCATGGAGCATTCCCGCAAGCACGGCACTACCTTTGAGCAGTTCGCCAAGGTGTCGGTGAAGAACCACCACCACGCCACCATGAACCCGAAGGCCATGTACCAGATCGAGACTCCGCTCGAGACGGTGATGAACGCCGAGATGATCTCCTACCCGAACACCAAGCTCATGTGCTCGGTGAACGTGGACGGCTCGGCAGCCGCAGTGATCGCCTCGGAGCAGAAGGCGCGGGAGCTGGGCCTCATGGGCCGGGCGGTCAAGGTGCGCGCTAGCGTCCTCACCTCAGACCCGTGGCAGGAACGCGACCTCGTGATGCCAGATGTGAACACCTGCACCAGGCTCGCTGCAAGCCAAGCGTACGAGATGGCTGGGGTCGGCCCAGAAGACGTGGACCTCATCGAGCTCCACGACTGCTTCGCCACCGCCGAAATCCTGCACTACGAGAACCTGGGCCTCTGCCCCGACGGCGAAGCTGGCCGGATGATCGACGATGGCGAGGTGGAACTCGGCGGCAAGATTCCGGTGAACGTATCCGGCGGCCTGCTCTCCAAGGGCCACCCGCTCGGCGCCACCGGCATCGCCAACATCTACGAGGTCTCGACGCACCTGCGCGGCGAAGCCGGTGAACGACAAGTGGAAGGCGCCCGCATCGGCCTCACCCACGTAATCGGCCTCGGCAGCGCCTGCGGCATCCACATCCTGGAAAAGGCCTCCTAAGCGAGCCACTGCCCTCCCGACGCCCCCGAAACACGGGGCGTCGCTGGAGGGAGCCGCGTCCCGCCCTCCACCACGTCCGCAATGACGCGGCGTCGGTCCCGTCTGGCCGCGCCGGGAATCTTCGCCGTAGCAAGCGGCGCTCCTCGGAGGGAAGGCATCCTGCCTTCCCTGCGCGCCGATAGGCGCGCTTCTTCACGTCGCCAACGCGCTTCTTCACGTCGCCAAGAGGCTAGCGCGTTGGACGCGCGCCCTACGGGCGCCACCCGACACACACATTTCGTCCTACGGTCGTGTGCGCGATTTCCCACACTGGCGGTGTTGGGGGGCCGTGGGGCAGCCGACGAGCGAGGGCGTGATGCACGGAACCGAGGCTGACGGTCACTTGATCGGCCGGCAGGATCTCGTCAGGAGGGCTTGAAACACCCTGCGGCCGTCGAGGACGTTGCCGTCGGCGTGCGAAAGGTGTCGGACGGAACGTTGTGTGTCGCCCCGGCAACGCTGTGTCTCGCAAGAGACGTTCGGAACTAGGCGAGGGCGGCTGAACTGACCCGGTGCCGGAGCGTGCGACTTGCGCGATGCCGGAAGGACAACTCGACGCAACAAAACCAACCCGCCTCGCCGATGCGAGGTTTTTGAATGCCCGCGGGACTTGCTGGCCCCGCGGGCAATTTGCCTCAGTTGCCGGTTCGGAGACCGGCTCAAAGGAACCCTATCGTCAATCCCCGTCGGACGACGGCATGACCCGGTTCCAGGCCCTAACCGCCACCCCGCACACGACCCCGCCCAACAGCGCCACGCTGATCAGGGCGAGGATGGCGTCGAGGTAGCCGCCTATGAAATGGATGTTCCCGAGGACATCCGTGGCCGCCGCCCCGCCAACCGCGATGGCGACGGCGAGGTATGCCGTCGCATCTTCGGCGTCGAGGCACATGACCCCGTACACGAGTCCGAGAACGACGATCGCCAAAGGCAGGATGTTTTCGGGCACAAGACCCGGCCACAGCCCCTGCACAATTGCTGCGATGACGGTCAGGCCAACGATGATTCTCGTTGCCATTGGAGTCTCCCCATTGTGGTTGTCCCATGTGCCAACGGGGGTCGCCCGGTCCGGGCGAATGCCCGCAACACGTCCCGACCTATACCACCATCTGACCCTAGCCGCCAGCAGAAAACTGTAGCGAGAGATTTCCGTTTGTTACCGAGTACGTGTGCCGCTAGCCGGGCATTGGTTGAGGCAGCGTGTGCGTAGTTTTTCGAGGAACCATCCTTCGTAACTATATGATTTATAGACCTTTATTTGTCTAGCGGACGTAGCTGGCAAACCTGACACACAGGCATTTCGTCCTACGGTCGTGTGCGCGATTTCCCGCGCGGACGGCGTTGGGATCGTAGGACAGCGGATGAGCGAGGTCGTGATGCACGGCGAACTGAGGCTGACGGTCACATGGTCGACCCGCACAACGTCGTCGGCAAGGGCTTGCAGCCGCACGCTCCGGCCGGCGGGGCCGCCACCGTTGGTGCGTGAAATGTCCTCGGAAGAGGCATCTTGCCAACCACATCTTCGCGATATGTGATACTTGAACAATCATTTTTCACATCGGGATGCGCCGATGCCGATTCACGACGTAGTCCTTGCCACCGCACAGCGAATCTGCACTCGTCGTCCCGACGGCATATTCCGCTTGGCGGAGATCGTCGCAGCGTTGCCGAACCTGAACGCAGCATCCGTGCGGACGCATGTTGCGAGCCGATGCTGCGTCGATGCACCAAAGCACCACGCCCATCGCTGGCCATATTTCGAACGCGCCGGACGAGGCATGTACCGCATCTGCGAAGAGTACCGGCCCGTCCAAGAACCAGCGCTTTCGGTGGGAGGTTCCGAGGGAGAAGGCCGCGCCCCTGTTCGCGACTTGATCCATGCAGTCATGGTCGAGAGCGAAGGCTTCTACGTCGCCGAATGCCTCGAGTTCCCAATCGTGAGCCAGGGCGCAACCGTGGACGAAGCCTTGCAGAACCTCCGCGAGGCAATTGGGCTTTACTTCGAAGGGGAAGATCCAACCGCGCTTGGCATCGCGCCATCGCCGCGACTGTCCATCAGCCTGGAAACAACGATGGCACCAGTCTGATGCCGCGCTTGAGACGGTTTTCGTCTCGACAGCTCATTCGGGCCTTGCAAGGATTCGGGTTCCAAGTGGAGTCGATGAAGGGAAGCCACGCGAAGTTCGTGCGCGAGACGGACGAAGGTCGCCGGGAGGTCTTGATCGCGCCAGTGACCGACCCGTTGGCCATCGGCACGATCTCGGCAATCTACCGCCAAGCAAGCCGGTTCATTCCACAGGAAGATCTCCGCGCCGCCTTCTTTGAAGACTAGCGGACGAGCTGCCAAGTCCGACACGCCCACATTTCGTCGTCTTACGGTCGTGTGCGCGATTTCCTACGCTGGCGTTCGGCCGTAGGGCAACGACGAGCAAGGGCGTGCTGCGAGGGAACCCAGGTTGACGGTCACGTGATCGAGCTGCACGACCTCGCGGGGGCCGTACCCTACTAACAGCGAGGTCGCCCGTCGGTGTGCCCAATGTTTGCGTGTGTAGGACGATAGTACTCGCGTGTCGGGAAGAGTCACCGCGGTTGCGGATCAGTTCGTCGTTTCTCAGACTTCATCCACCAGCCTCACGGCGGACGCGTAACTGCTGACAATCCTAGTTCGGACTCGCACGGGCACCGTCCTCAGCGTCGGTTCCGAGAGATTCTCCGCCTGGATCCGCAGCTTGAGCGCCCCCTCCACATCGGGGGTTCCGGGAGGGATGGCAACCTCACCCCAGAACTCCCTTCGACCGTCCGCGTGCCGCCATTGCTCACAGCTCAGGCTGAACGAGTCCGCCGGGGCGAGGGGGTCCTCAGCCTTAGGGTAGAACTCGTTTGGGTCACGCGGAGGCTCTGGCCGCAGGGCGTCGATCAGACTCTCTCCGACGTACGCCGAAGCAGCGGCGCTACGTAGGTCGAAGCCGAGGCCGATGTCGAACATGCTGCGCCACTTTCCCTGTGGTGGTCGGGGAGGTGTTCTTAGGGCAATCCGTTCATTGTCGTTTGAGTCGCGCGCCGCCATGGTCCGGAAACATCCGTGTGCTTCTATCGTGACCAGCGCATCGGCGGCGGGGCGCGTGCCGCCATTCCGTACCGAAAAACAGAACCGAACCATTGGTTGCCGCTCCTGAAGGAGTTGGTGGAGTGTCGCCAGCGTGTCCTCGCAACTCGACAGCCATTTTGGATAATTTTCATCCGAGTACTCAGCGATTTCTTCGTCCGAAGGCGCGTCGTAGACTCGGCCAGCGAATCGTTTTGGGTCCAGCTGCGACAGGTCCGCCACCGACCGGTGGCCGGCTTTCGGTGGCCCGAAGTCTCTCTTCAAGGGGTGCCGCCTGCGGAGCCGCTCCATCAACTCCCCGACTTCCTTCTCCGTCAGCGGATCGTAGAGGTCCACGCTGGCCTCCAGACGCTCGGCCTTCGTCCCGGTCATGTCTAGGAACCGAACGTCGAAAGCGGGCTCGGCTCGCCTGAGCCGTGCCACTTCCAGTTGCAGTGCGTCGACCTTCTTCGTGTGTTCGTCGTGCTCCGGATCCAGTAACCAACTCTCAGGGATCGTCTCTGCTCTGAGGCCGATGCCCTCCGCGGTGTACAGAGGCGTGGTGTCGTGAGTTAGCAATCGGGCGTCCGCACCGGGGTTCTCCTTCACGAACCGATGCAGAGTGCCCACGAGCTGGTCGTCGCGCTCTTGGTAGTTCAGCGTCTCCGCGAGTTCCGCGCTGTACGCGTGTTCCGGCGCGACATGCAGCGTAATGCGGGGTTTAACCTCGTGAACGACCTTCGCTCCCGCCGGTCGCATCTTCCTGAACATGGCGCTCGCCGCGCGCGCCCGCCTTGCAACGCGGGAATTCCCTTGACTCTTGCGGTAGTCGACCTCGCGCAGGATCGGCTTGGTCACGATCAGGCGTACATCGAACGACTCCCATGCCGACCAGTCCAACTCGTCCAGCGCTTTGCATTGGAACAGGAGATTGGTGTCACAGAACAGGTAAACTAGCGGTTTGGCCAATGATCTACTCTGGTTGGGGACGCGACGACCGCGCAACTAAGTGGATTGTCGCCAAGCGGAACCGGCAATAGGCCAATCTTGCACGGGTGCAAACGGTAGCAAACAGCCTAGCTGACACACAACCAATTCGTCCGACGGTTCCGTACGCGATTCCTACGCTGTTCGCAATGGGGGCAGCAGGGGCACGGCGGACGCGATACCGTTTGCAAACGCTCTGCCACCGTTGTTCACCTCGTTTGACTGGGAACGCCGACCACCAATCTGCCGTATGCTCAAAGGCATTGGTTCTTATGCCCGACGATCCAATGAAGACTGCAAACACCGAAACTTGCCGCGTCCCAATCCTGAGTCAAGGAACCGTCGCTGGACACGTCGTTCGGATAGACCGCCGAAGGACTGTCAACGAGGCTCAAACCTCGGCTAACAGACGTGGGCCATCGCCATCTACCTCATGACCAAGAGCCTCAAGGGCGCGAGCAGCATGAAGCTGCACCGCGACCTCGGCATCACGCAGAAGTCGGCGTGGCATCATGCCCAGCGCACCGGCAGGCGTACCATCGCTCAAGCGAGGATTCAACGGCGTCTATCACAAGATGTCGCCCAAGCACCTTGACCGCTACGTCGACGAGTTCGCCGGTCGCCACAACATCCGCCCCCTCGACACCATTGAGCAGATAAACCACGTCGCCCGCCGCATGGTGGGCGAGAGGCTCAAGTACCGCGACCTGATCGCCCCCCCGCCACGGGGCTGGCGTCAGGGGCGCGACCGGTGTCTGCCTAGCTGCCCTCTGTCACGCGCTTCCAGCGCTTGCGTCACGGCTTCTTCAGGCAGCCGTTCTTGCATTGAGCGGCATCGAACCACTTGCGCTGGTAGTGCAGCGCAGTCATGCACAGGCGCTTGTGTTGTTCACGCTGTGCCACGGCTGCGATTGAATTGCCGAGATCGGTTGCGCCCCACCCTGGCTGTTCTCGGTCAGCGGGGGGCGGGGTACGAACAGAAGTGCGTGCGCCAATCTTGCACATGGCCAGGTCGGCCTTGACGTCGGCAGGGGTTTTGGCGCTGTGGGTGTAGCGCCAATAACCCTGTTCGGCACAGGCGGTCAGGCCGCACAGCGCGACGACTAAGGCGATGCCGACAAGGTCCTGCACCCGTCGCTCAAATGTCGAGGCCGTGACGGGGATTGGTGACTTTGACCCGGTCAGTTGACATCGATCCTCTCCCCCTCGTTTCCGTTCCAGCGTTCGACGCTGATGCCCATATCATCCAAGAATCCACGAACGCGCCGCCTTGAGTACTCGAACCCGGGACTTATCGACAGCGTGACTTGATCCTTCGCCGTAGGCGGAGCGCAGCCGTCATCCCATACGATCTGCACTCGCCCCGCAAACTCGACGCACGTTGCTCCGAGGCTCACCATCCGTTGGACGATAACCATGCCCGGTGTCGCTTGAGGTATGTCCCTACGACGCGAGAGCATGGGCAGCTTCGGGCACGTCCTGCTTCCAAGACTTCAGGTGCCCTCGCAGTAGCGGGTCTTTCCTGACGCGCTTGTTGCGAGGATGCGGCAGTGTGCTTGTCTCGGTCTTCACGCGTGCCTTGGGAACGTGCGTGGAGATGAATGGCAAGTACGTTCCACGCTCAATGTGGAAGTCAAATGTTGTCATCAGGGCAGCCAGCAAATCCTCCGTTGCCGATTTCCGAGAAGAGCCGACGCCCACCAACATTCCTCCGAATACGTCGGAGATTGCTTCATAGCCCTCCGGCCCAGCCCTTGTCACGCGGAGTTTCAGCGTAAACTCGTACACGCGCAGTTCGTTGTCTTGGACATTCTCGCCCATCCGCCTAAGTGCGCTTGATTCGAGCAGACGCCCCAGGCGAACGGTGATGGGGTACTTGTTGTCCATTACGACCACCTCAAGTTAGCCGCTGTGTTGTTCACAGCGGTCTTGCCCCCGTCCATCCTTGTTGGCATGTTCCCTCCCCTTGCCAGTTTCCTGTAAGCACATCCACCGCCCCATGTCAAGGGGAGGTGGCGAGTAGTTGGCACCATAAAGCGCAGCATCGGCCCGTGTCCAGCTTTTTCCGTTGCACATCGGCAACACCCCTCTTGCTCCTTAAGGCATTGGTGCGTCATTTCAAGGTCTTATCGCAGATGTGCAGGGTGGAGCCGGGTTGGTACGGCCTGCAGTTCAGGCCGCATTCGTAGTCCAGGCGCTCCCATTCCCAGCTTGCCGCGTCAGCGTAACGCCGAACCGCCGCGCGACAGGCTTCCAGCGTGGTGTTGGGAGCGAGCCTCGTGAACTCGAGCAGGTTGTTGCGGTTCGGATAGACAACGCCCTCCCATTCCTCGCGCCCGAACGACGGCAGCCAGTCCACCAGTGCCATGCCGACGATAATGACGACGCCGAGAAACGCGACGACGCCAACGAGGCCGAGCAAGAACCTGAACAGCATCCTGACGATATCCGCCGCCAGTTCGGCGGCGAACTGGATGTGCTCCCACAGGCGTCTCATTGCCTCCCTATCCGCTCGGTGACGACTGCGTAGCTCCACTCGCGTCTCAGGGGTAGCAATTCGGGGGAGTTGTTGCAGCGGTCGTTGAGCCAGTCGGATGCTTCCCGGAATCCCGCGCCCATATCGTGCGCCACCCGCATCAGGATGCGCTCCTCGCCAAAACGCTCGCGAACTGTCGCATAGATGGTGGATGCGTGGTACAGGTCGCGCCAACCGAAGGTGGCGATATTTTCGACGATGTGCCCGGGCTGCCGCGGCCTGTCTGGAACCGCTTGCGGTCGATGCGGTAGTCAAGGGTCAACATCTCAAGCGCATCGGGGCCATGAAGCTCGGGGATGGTAGTTTCGAGCGCGCCGCCTTCGCGCCCGTAGAGCAGTTCCACCACGAGGCCGGCAAGGTCGGCCGCGTCGATCGTGGATGCGGCCCTCCAATCGTCGAACTGGGCCGAAAAGGCGCATGTCTGCGGCGGCGATGCTGAGAGAGGAAAGGGCGAGAGAGAGCCACGCGAAATGCGCGGCGAGTCGGGCGCGTCAGGTGAAGCGGGGAACCGAGGGTGCGGGGGAGGCGGCCATGACGGCGCTCCTGCGTTCGCCCAGCACCCGAGGTGGTGCCGGGTCGTTGCACAACCCGCAGCGAACGTGAGGGAGGTCTCGCGTATTCGCCGGCGCCGGCAGCTACTCCGTCGCCCACGATGGCTATTCGGCGAGCAACCGGGCTCAAGGGCACTCGCTGCAAGTTTCGCGGAGTCCACCGTAGCAGGATTTCGCTGATGGACTATCGCCAGTTGGTTGGGCATAGGCTGGTCGTTTTGGTCTGGAACGTCGCCGTCAGGGGTGCCGCCGGAGATCTGGATCCGCTGGTGGTAGCGGTACCCGAGGCGTGCATCGTCGGGAGGGGGCTCCGGGGCACGTACTTCCGGTCTACGACTCCGGCCCAGACTGACCGTCGGGGTCGAGCGCGCCGAGCTTCCACACGCGCCTCGCAAGGTCGGTGGACCCTCCTATTCCGCTCGCCTCGCTGCGCAGCTCGCGCATCAACTCCGTTGGGCTGCCGAATGCTCTGATGGTCTCTTTGCCGTAGTCGTAAGTCCGCTTCGGCCGCTTCTCCTGCTCGCTCCCGAAAACAAGGCAACCTGTGACCCGCTTGTCGGGTGCCCACTCCCTCACGCCTTCGACGTTGGCCGCGATGCGCCGTAGGGTTTCCCGGAACTCCGACCTCGGGACGCGCCCGTGCTTGGTCTCGATCACCCACAGGCCGTCGGACGTGGCAACCAAGTGGTCAATGTCGCCGACTCGGGCAATTTCTTCCACATGGTGGGCCACGGCGCAGGCGTCCCGCGTCAGGGCGTACTCAATCGCCTGCCCGACGGTCTCCTCTGCGCGCGCTCCCTTCGCTATGTCCCCTAGCCGCCAGCCGCGTTTCGCCTTGTACAACCCGGCCAGCAGGAACCCCACGCCCGGCAGTAGCAACGACCAGACCATCCACTCCGGCGCCGACTGGCCCCAGCCGCGCGTCGTTCCAAGGACGAGACCCGCCCCGAGAAGCCAGCTCGCGCCCGCCATGCCGAGCAGGACGGCGTCCAGGACCCGGTCCAGGAGACGGTGACGAAGCCATTCGCCGGGATTCCTCTTCATGCCGTGTTCCTCGATCTTGGGCCGCGGACGACGCCCAATGTGCCCGACTTCCAGGCCGTCGCTCAGCCCGGAACCGACAGCAGCAAGTAGATGATGCTCACGTCAACGTCAAAGGCAGTTCCCGCCGATATTCTTCCCGTCGCCACTAAAGGCGGGTTCCCCAACGCCCCATGGAAGCGCCGTATGGCGTTGTCGACTCTTGCCGGCTCGATTGCCCCATGCCTCCTCATGTCCTCGGTGTAGGACGTAGGCATCGCAACGTCGTATTCATGCTGGGGAATCTCGTGCGGATGTGTGACAAACAGCAGCGCATAGCGTTCGCCCTCGAAATCCACTTCCTTGAGCCGGTCCAAATCGTCGAGCACCGCGTTCTTCGGGAAGTCGGCACCTTGCACCAGGTCGAATGACATCGCCGCCTTTGCCTCGATGAGCGCAACGGGTACACCGTCGGTCAGCACTGCCACGTCGAAGAAGGCGTCGCTCGAACTGGGCCGCCATTCTCGACGGACCTGCGTGTGCCCCTGGTCTGCGTACGCTTCGTGCAGCAGGCTCGCCAAGGCACCACAGAGCAGGGCTTCGTTGTTGGCGGTCAGAGACAGGTAGGCGAGCCGGTTCGGCTTGAACTCGCGGCCTAGTTGCCGGAGCGACGTTGCCAGAGTTGTCGTCACGCCTTTGGGCATAGGACTGCGCCAATGAGCTGCCAACGATGAGCATAGCAAACGGGCGTCCCGCCCCGCCTTGCAGGCGCCGCCCTCAACGGCGTTGACGCGGACGGACCCACCATTAGCGGCTCCGGACCCATGCGTGCGGACCACCCACCCATGGCCCTGCGCCGTAGAATGACGCTGTCACGCGATTTCCAAGGCAAGCTCCAGCACCCCCATGCAGATCGGCGTCGTCAGCGACACGCACAACAACCTCGCCAACGTGCGCCGGATCGTGGCGCTCTTCAACGAGGCGCAAGTCGCGTGCGTGGTGCACACGGGCGACATCACCCAGGCCAAGACGCTCGACGTGCTCGCTGGGCTCGACATGCCGCTCCACGGAGTGTTCGGCAACAACGATCAGGAACGGGAGGCCCTCGGTGCCGCCATTGCCCGGCACGGCTTCTCGTTTTGCGAACCGCCCCTCGAAGTGGAGTGGGCTGGCCGGAGCATCGTCGTCGTCCACGATCCCTTGGAACTCGATGGCGTGCTGCACGACGGCCATCACCTTGCCCTGCACGGCCACACGCACCTCTATCGGCACGACCGCAGCGAAGACCAGCTCATCTTCAATCCGGGCGAATGCGCTGGCCATATGAAGGGGCTCAATGCGGTGGGCGTGGTGGACCTCGATCGCCTGGCAGGCACTCTGCTGCGTTTTTGACGGCACCGGTGCCGACAGTCCGTCGACGACGTGCACGGACTGGGCAGCCAGCCCTTACGAGAGCCCAAATCGCAACTGTTGCAAGTCCGTAACATTTTGCTTGACAGCGTCCATGCCACCGGTTTTGATGCGGTGAGTTGGCGCGCGCGTCGTCCGACGCCTGCGCCCAGAAACGGCCATGGGGAGCGCGCAAATGCGAATCCGAGTCCACAGATACCTGCTCGCGGCTTGTGCCTGCACATCGCTTGTGCTTGGCAGTCTCGTCTTCGGCGCGGAAGCGGAGGACGAAGAGGAAGAGGATGTTGAGGCGGAGCGCAATCGGCGCAGTTCCGTCGAGGAGATGGTCGTTACCGGGTCTCACATCCGGCGTGACAACTTCGATCTGCCCTCGCCCATGGACGTGATCGGGGAAATCGACCTGCAGATGTCCGGCACGCCAGACCTTGGCGACGTGATCTTCGACCAGACCTACCAGATCGGCGTCAACGCCAACACCAACACATCCGAGATCGGCGGCGCCGACGATCAGGGCACCGGCGAGGGCTGGAACCAGAGCGTCAA
>VXPR01000117.1:12840-13905 GCA_009839405.1 Gammaproteobacteria bacterium | reverse complement strand
GCCTCGTCCAGCGTCATCCGCGTGCGATCGCCGACCGACATCTGCGACCACATTTCTTCTTTGAACTGCGCCACGTCATCGGCGTCGAGGTCGAGCTTGATTTGCACGGGCATATTGGTGCCGTCGTCCCACAGGTAGTAGCCTTCGCCTAGGTCTGTGAAATCTGATACGTCCTTGGTCACCGTTTTGCCGCTGCCATCGAGCCATTTGAGTTCGGCTTGGCCATCGAGAAACTGCGCCGACTCGTATTTGTCGAGCCTGAACACGCCGTCCCAGTCCGGGTCCTCACTGTACAGCACGTTGCCGGTCCGCACCGTGTTTTCGCCGTCCTGCACCGTCTCGAACTCCGCCACGGTCGGCGTCTGCAGTGAGAACGCCTCCCTGCCGCTATCATCTGGCGGGGGCGTGATGCGGCCCTGGTTGACCTCGGCGTAGACGCCGTCTTCGTACGAAGTGTCGAATTCCACCTTCGCGTAGGAGCCCATGTCGTCGCCGCCGGATCTGTAGCCAAGGTCCTCGGCGCTTGCGTAAAGGTCGTCGGAGCTTGCGTAAATTGACGACTGTGACTCCGTCCTCGAGAATGTGCCGAGATCCTCACCCGACTCTATGAGTTCCATCTGCCGATTGAGCTCGACGCCGTCTATCTCGCCGGCCATGAACGCCGCCTCCACGTCCGCCTGGCGCTGCGCCCTGGCGGCGTCGGCGTCACCGGCGCTCGTGCTCGCCGGCGGCCCCCACTCATTGGGGCTATCGGCGCGCGGCGGCGCGACGTTTGGATCGGTGCTGACCTTGCCGGCCCACTCCGTCGATGTTTCCGTGATGCTGCCCTGAGCCGGGTCCGCACCCGCCTGGAACGGGCTTTGGCCGCTGACGTCGATCAGGGAGTCGCCATCTAGGCCCACCCCAGATTCGGGCTTCCACTCCGGCACCTGCGGACCCGGCAACGCGTAGATGTCGTCGGTCCCCTCGGCGGTGTAGTGCCGGATCTGGTTCGGATCGAGATTGTCGGCGTCGTCGATGTACTCCGCCCGGACCACGTCGTAGATCGGGTCCGTGTCGTCGATG